>JBBSDT010000059.1:0-12736 GCA_038240405.1 Ignavibacteria bacterium | reverse complement strand
TCTCCCGCATTTTGGAATTTCCTTTCTTTAAGTTTACAAATATAAGAATTTTGAAATTCCATTTCCACTTGAAGCATTACAAAACAATGGTAAATTAATTTCATCTTATGATAAAGGGAAACATTGGAATACTTTAAACAGTGGAGTGAGTAATGATCTTTTTAAGGTGAAATTTTTAAATCGTAATAATGGTATAATTATTGGTGATTCCGTATTGTTAAAAACTACAAATGGAGGAGTAAATTGGAATAGAATGGAAATAACGTCTGCACATCTAAAAGATGTTTTTATTTTGAATGATCGAATTTCATCCATTCCCTGTTCAAATGGAAGAATTATAAAATCAAATGATTTTTGGAATACCTGGAGCATTCAAAACACAAACTTAAGTGAAAATATCTCAAGAGTATTTTTTAGCGATACTCTCAACGGGAAATGTATTAGTGAAAATGGTAAGGTGATAAAGACTACAAACGGCGGAATAACATGGAGCAATATATCAAACTTGAACTTAAATAAAGTAAATAATGCTTTCTTTAAGAATTCAAATATAATAATTACAATAGGGGATAGTGGGAATGTTAGGTTTACTTCCAATGGCGGTGTGAATTGGTTAAACAGAAATATTAACCGCAACGTAAACCTTCATTCAATTTATTTAGATGAGGACAATAAACTATATGTCAGTGGTGATAACGGCTTGATTTTATTTAGTTCGAATAGTGGTACCTCATGGGAAGATCAGCCAACAAATCTTACATCAAAAATAAACAAAATAGGTTTTTTTGATAAAAATAGTGGAATTGCAGTAAGCGATGCAGGGGAGATTCTTTTAACTTCTTTAGGCACCATCGAAATAGGTACTGACCATGGTTTATTATCTAATTATACAGCTACTTCTGATATTTATCAATCAAGGAATTTGAGTTTTACACTTAATCAGAATTATCCGAATCCATTTAATCCTAAAACACAAATAAAATTTACTATAGCTGAAAATACTTTAGTTGTTTTAAAGGTTTATGATGTTTTAGGTAAAGAAGTTAAAACTTTAGTAAATGAATCTCTTGAAAGGGGAAATCATATTGTTTATTTTGATGGTACTGAATTAGCCAGTGGCATATACTTTTATAAAATTACCGCCGGAAATTATGTTGAACAAAAACAAATGTTATTAATTAAATGAAAAACTTTATTCTAACAGTATTGGTAATTACAGGAATTACTAATACTTCTAATTCACAATCAGGATGGTTTCAACAAAATAGTAATTGTAATAAAGTACTATTTTCTGTTTCATTCTTAAATCTCAACACCGGCATTATTGTTGGAGAAAGAGGAAAAATATTAATGACAAGAAATGGGGGTACAAATTGGGATTCTCTTAGAAGTCCAGTAACGAATATTTTATTATCAGTTTGTATAATTGATTCAAATACCATAATGGCTTCTGGCTTTGATAGAACCCTTATCAAAACAACAAATTTCGGAATGAATTGGTATAGAATTACTAACAATGGATATGATTTAAATGAAATTAAATTCCCGAATGCTAAAACGGGTTACATAGCAAGTAGTAGCGGGATCATTCTTAAGACAACTACTGCCGGTGAAACCTGGTTTGACCTAGATAATCCGGATCCATTTGCTCTGGAGTTCTACAGCTTATCATTTATTGATGCGAATACCGGATTTGTAGTCGGTTTCTATGGAACAACTTCGAAGCACAGTCCCATTCTCAAAACTACAAATGGAGGAGAAAACTGGGCTCGACAAGAAAGCTCCACTCATATTCCTTTATTAAGTGTCAGATTTATTAATCCTGACACAGGCTTAATATGTGGAGGTTTGGGTATAATTAGAAGGACAACAAATGGGGGGATGAATTGGAATTTTATTTCCGGACCACCCAATGATTTAGGTAATCTAACTTATGTTACTGACCAAATTGCTTATGCGGTTGGTTCAAATGGAATTATAGTAAAAACAAATGATGGAGGAATTAATTGGGAAATTCAAAACAGCAGAACAATACATGGATTATCGGGGGTATATTTCACAGATTCTCTTAACGGATTTGCAGTTGGAGACAGCGGAACAATCCTAAAAACTACAACCGGAGGAGTGGTGGGAATTACTAAAGTCAATAATACAATACCTGAAAAATATTTTTTATATCAAAATTACCCTAACCCATTCAATCCTTCAACAACAATTAAATTCAGCATAGCTAACAACAATTCTTTTGTTAAGTTAACAGTATATAATAATTCCGGAAAGGAAATAGTAACGTTAGTAAATGGGAAATTGGATTTGGGAACATATGAAGTAGATTTCGATGGAAGCACTTTACCCAGTGGAGTATATTTCTATCGAATCGAAACTAGAAATTTTATTCAGACAAAGAAGATGATTTTTTTAAAGTAATAAAAACCTATAGGTTATTTTAAAGTTAAGTCGGAAGGAAAAACTTCTTTCGGCTTTTTTATTTGGAAAACTTATTAGTTTATTAGGGGTTTGGTACTTTATCTTTTGATTGAGCTGAAGGGTTTGCCAATGAGAAGAATACCTAACGAGCGAGTCACATAAAAACTCATTTGACACACTTATTTTTATTTAAATAACCTTCCTGCCGCCTTCAAAACATATAGCGCATCTACAGTCACCAATTCATTCATTTTTTTTGTACCTGTTCCGCATCAGCCTACATATTCCTTTCAGGCAACAGCATTCCCTGATAAACTGTAATATTTTCTTTTAGCGGGGTGTCCAAAAAGTGATATACTTTTAGTGTAAATTGAAAAAACTTAATACTATTTTTGTTATATTTGTAGAAAAAAAAACGACAAATGAAAGTAGTATTTAAACGTTATGAACAAAGATCAGTTATCATTACTTCCTCAAAGTCCGGAAGAGCTGATCAACAGCGGATCATTAGTAAGAGTGGTAAATGAAGCAATCGAAAAGATGAATATAAATTCTTTAATAAAAGATATTGCTATTCAAAATTCTCTAAATTACAATTATAAAGTCAGCTGATTTGTCGAAAAGTGTTAATCCCGTTTATTTTGTAATACTACTTCTCACCCTGGTTTCCTACCAGATAATATGTGAGAAAACCATTTTCCCAGATGTCCCTAAAAGAATTGAAATACAAAACTCAATTCTTTCCGATACAATGGAACCACCATACCAGTATCGCATAATGAAACCATATCTGGGATATTTTCTTCAAAAAATTACGACACTTTTTATCACCGATCCTGTTAAGGTACATACCCTTTCCTATCAGATAATCATTTTAATTGTTTTTGCAGGGATATATTTTTTGTTTTATAAGTTTCTAAATCTTTTTTATCCGGATAATATATGCATCTTGGGTCTGCTTCTGCTTCAGGTTGTAATACCACTCGGAATTACAAGCATCTGGGAAGACGGAGATTATTATACACTATTGTTCTATTTAATCGGCTTAAATCTCATATTCAGAAATAAATCTTATTATCTGCCTTTAATAATTTTTATCGGGATAACAAACAGAGACCAGATAATTTTTTTATTAGCTTTCTACGCTGCTTATCTTTATGCTGAAAATAAATTATTTCAAAAGAAGAGCCTGGTTATTATTTTTTCGAGTGTGATATTGTGGATAATAGGTTATTTCGGGCTTAGGCTTATATTCGGATTTAAAACATCCGTTTATACTGTCAAGCACAATACCTCGACAAATATAGTTGAGATGGGAGAAATATTCAGTTTGTGGATTTGCATGGTTTCAGTATATGTAATTCTTTGTATTAAGTCATTTAAGCAAAGCAGCAAATTCTTTAAAGCCTCGTTTATTTTTTTAATTGTATATGTAATATTATTTTTTTTCAACGGTATACTTACACAGCTTGCAAAATTTTTGCCGGCATATTTAATTTTTATTCCAATGAGCCTGCAGGTATTAACAAATAACTATATAACAATAGAGCAAACCGGAACCGTTACAAATATTTCTCAGGAGAAAATTTAATTAAAAATATTGAAGCCTGTATATTATCTAATAATTTTAACTTCACTTATTTCCTTTAAAATTGTTGACAATCGGGTCATAAGAGCGGACCCGGTTACCAGGGATCAGCTGCAGGCAAGAATTTTATCCGGAGAAGCTGAATTTCCCCATCAATACAGAATACTGGTACCCGCCATGGGATATGCTCTTCAGCAATTATTCCATAAGTTAACTAAAGATCCGCTCAAGGCGCATATATATTCTTATGAATTAATAATATTAATAGCTTTTCTTCTCCTGTATTATTGCCTGTTCCTGTTCTTAAATTTTTTTTTCACTGATATTTCCTGTATGATTGGAATTCTTTTATTCCAGATACTTATCCCCCTTTCTATTACAGGTGTATGGCAGGAAGGAGATTTTTATAACGTGTTATTTTTTACAATTGGTCTTTTGCTCATGTTTAAATCAAAGGATTATTATTTGCCGCTTGTCCTTGGAATCGGGATGATAAATAATGAACAGATATTATTTCTATTCATATTCTATATAGCATATTTAGTTTCACAAAATAAGCTCAACACGAAAAAAAGTTACTTCATTATCGCGTTATCTGCGGGTGTTTGCATTTTTGTTTATATTCTCCTCAAGTGGAAGTTCGGGTTCCGGGAATCTGAAACTCTTTATTATGCGCTTCACAATTTTGAATCCATACCTTCGATTTTATCCTTATGGATTACACAGGTTGTGATATTTGTTTGGCTAAGTATTAAGTCATTTAAATACAGCGACAATTTTTTTAAGCTGGGATTAATGTCTGTTGGATTATATTTTATTTTGTTTTTCATTTATGGAAACATAGGGGAACTTGCAAAGTTTTTACCGGCATATCTGATCCTTATTCCGATGAGTTTGCAGGTTTTAACAGGTGAAAAAACGACATATGCTTCTGATTTTGCGAAGTGAATAGGTGTTCTTTGATTTACCTTCATCATAACTTAAGCTTTCTTTAAAAGATTATTTTGCAGTTACCGGCTTATAACCTATTGATGCACCCTTCGCCATTGCTTTCATGGCATCTTCCGGTGAAATAAGAGGAGTCAATTTTAAATCCTTTATAGCTCCGCCTGATAAAAAAGCCATTGAAGCAGCTGCTGCAGTTTCATTATCCGGAAATTCAAAAATAACAATAAGAGTACAATCATCTAATGCAAAATAGCCCTCAAGAATTTGACCCTTAAGATTCTGAACTGCTGTCTTTACTTTTTCTAATCTGTTTTGCGGTTCCTTAAGCATTGCTGCCCATGCTTCGGAAGTGTAAGATATCTGAATTAAATACTTGTTCATTTTTTGTTCCTTCGTTTGTTAATAAAGTTTTATAAAGAATTATTTTAAGAATTACTATTTCGTTGAATGCAAAGCTATGTTATAACCACCAAACCGTCAATGTATTTTATTATAGCAAGCTTAAGGTTTTAAAAAGTGATCAAGTATGGACAGGTTAAAGAAGTGAATTGAAATAATTTTTTTAGTAATTGTATTGCATATCTGTGTTTTTTACCAACTATTCTGATTTGACGACGAAAAAGTTAAATTAATTCATAATTTTATAAATTTTAATTTTAATAAAATGGCAGCTCTTAGGTTAGGAGACGTGGCTCCGGATTTTAAGGCAAAAACCACCGAAGGCGAGATTTCTTTTCACAACTGGCTGGGAAATAAATGGGGAATTTTATTTTCACATCCTGCTGATTTTACCCCTGTCTGCACTACCGAGTTAGGCATGGTAGCGAAACTAAAAGATGAATTTGATAAGAGGAATGTTAAAGTAATAGGCTTGAGTGTAGATCCTCTTGATTCTCATAAGACATGGATAAATGATATTAACGAAACTCAGAATACTACGGTAAATTTTCCGATGATTGCAAATGATGGTAAAAATGTAGCATCTCTTTATGATAGAATTCATCCGAATGCGGATGATAAAATGACAGTTCGGTCCGTTTTTGTAATCGGTCCAGATAAAAAGGTCAAGCTTACTCTTACCTATCCTGCTTCCACAGGAAGAGACTTCAATGAAATTCTCAGAGCTGTCGATTCGTTACAACTGACAGCAAATTACAGTGTGGCTACACCGGTTAACTGGAAGGACGGAGATGATTGTATAATTGTCAATTCGATTAATGATGAGGATGCAACTAAGAAATTCCCAAAAGGCTTCAAAAAAATAAAACCATATCTTAGAGTTACTCCTCAACCAAATAAATAACTGATCTTATTTTTGCGGATTTGTAGTATGGAGCCTGAATTATATGGCTCCATGTTAAACCTATACCAATAATCTGATAGATTTATAATCATATTATTACTCGGATAAGAAGTCCTCAAATTTTATATTTACAAATTACCTAAAAGTTTTGAAACCTTATCTAACTAAATCCGTTATGATAAAAAGTTTTGAAACAATAACCCTCGAATCTTCCGCTCTTTAAAATAATATCTAAGAAAAGATTTTTAATAATTTTAATCTAAAATACCATGAAAAATTTTACTGCTTATTTGGTATTACTTTTTTCTCTGTTATTTGCGACTGTCTCTGATTCACAGACACAAAGTCTTAAAATAGAAACTCCTTCAATTGACGGGAAAATAAATACAAGCGAGTGGTCGGGTGCAAAAGTTTTTACAAAGTTTTATAAATTCATTCCGAAGTCGGGGGACAATAGTATTGACAGTACCGTTGTATACATCAAACAAACTAAAGATGCTATTTATTTTGGATTTGATTATTTTCCAAGAGGAAAAATAATTGCCAAATCTCTTACCCGCGACAGAAGCACTGAAGACGAGAATGAGTTTTTTATTCTTCTTGATCTGGAAAACAAACATCAAAACGGATATTTCTTTTCTTTCAGCTTTTTAAATAACCAAAGGGATGCATTAATTTATAATCAAAGAAATCAATCAAGCGAATGGGATTGGGTCTGGGAGGCTAAATCCACAATAATTTCGGAACCTAAGAACGGCAAACCGGGACACATTCAATCTGAAATAAAAATCCCCGTTGATAAATTGCAGAATAAGAGTAAGAAGCAGATAGGAGTTGATGTACAAATGTTTGCGTACCGGGAAGACGGTAATTATTATTACTATTCATTAATTCCTGACAGCGAGCTGTTATCGCTCAAAAGCACATATAAACTTGACCTTACTACGCCCTTTGAAGAAAAATTAAATTTAAATTTTAACGCTATACCTTTTGCAGTTGGTCAAAGTTTTAATGGAAGAAAAGACACGTTAGTTTTTGGCGGAGACTTTAATGTAAGCCTTGACAAGCACAAGCTTAAAGCAACTTACAATACGGATGAATCCACACTTGAAGCAGACCCTTTCAGGTTTTCTTTGTATTCGAGACCAATTTTCTTAACTGAGAAGAGAACCTTTTTCAGCAAGGACCTTGATATTTTCAGGACTCCCATAAATTTGTTTTATACAAGGGCTATTGAACAAATCAAATACGGAGCTAACTACACTTACAGAAGTAATAGTTTAAAAGCTGGCTCGGTTTATGTGGAAGACCGAGATGAGCGGGGCGACAAAAGAAGATTTTTCGTTACAAGACCAAATGTAGTCACAAAAAATTTTAATTTAGGCTCGCTGTTTATTTATGACCAAAATGAAGGGACAAATTATGATGAGAAAATTCTAAGCTTCGATGGTTTCTACCGCTTCCCAAAAAATCCTGTGCGGTTTCAGGCTCAATATGCCAACAGCTGGAACAAGTCTCAGGGAATAAATAACGAAGGGGCAGCGTACTTTCTTTACACATATTATCAATACAACGATGCGGGAGGCCCATATTATGATTTGAGTTATAAAAGATTTAACCAGGGATTTAATGCTACTACTTCTTTTGATAATCAGATTGGCCTTAATAATAATTTTGATGAGATAAGCCTTTCCGGAGGATATAAGCTTGTATATGATAGAAAATATTTTAACGATATAAATATCAATGGCGGTTATTTCCGGGGTAGGACTATTAATGCTGATGATAACTTTCCTGCAAGATTTAAGTTGCAAAATAATTTAAATTTTAATACTAATGTAAAAGTTGCGGATTGGCTGAGATTTAACCAGTATATAGAATACAACACACCAAATGATTTTGATGAAAATGGAAATATAATTACAAGAAATAATATGGCACAGCAATATGATGCCAATATTTTTCTTGGAAATAACTTTGTAAGCTTCGGTTATTACTTTGGTCCGTATTTTGGTTCATTTATAAAAAATCCCTACGCGAGCGGAAATATATTCTTATTTGATAAGCTGGCATTAAGCGCATCAATAAACTTTGTTGATGTCTTTAATGTTAAAAGAACTATTCTCAATACCAGACTTGACTGGAAAGTCATTAACCGGCTTTACCTTCGCTCGTATTTTCAGAGAGACAATTTAACCCGGCAGGCATTGTGGAATTCAATTTTACAGTATGAATTTTTTGCAGGAAGTAATGTTTATTTAGTATTAAATTTGAACGGCAATAAGCTTCAGAATACTGCAAAATATTTTAAAGTTGGATATGAATTTACCTTCTAAAGTTGGTTTAACTATAAATTGATAGGCTTAAACAATTTCAATCAACTTGTCTCATAAACTCTCCTTCCCAAGCCCCAGCTTGGGAAGAGAGAAGAACTCCTGAAGGGCATTGCAGATTTCTCCATGCTGCAGAATAATTTAATACACTTTATTTCTCCATCATTACTTCTAATTTAAGAAAAACTTATTTTTGAAAAATTCATTAATAATAATTCTTCTTCTGGTTTCTTCGTTTGCTTTTTCACAGACGGACGGAGTCAACAAGAATTCATCACCATTTAAGATAGCGCGACTGAAATATTCAGGTGGAGGGGATTGGTACAATGATCCTTCAGCTGAAGTTAATATGATGGACTATCTGAAAAAAACCACCACTATTGATGTTGATGAGCCGAAGTTTTATTCTGTCGATGTCTCCTCGAACGATATATTTAATTATCCTTTTATACTTATTACAGGACATGGCAATATCGAATTTTCCCAATCTGAAGCGGAACGTTTAAGAAAATATTGCGAGTCGGGAGGCTTTTTGTACGCAGATGATGATTATGGAATGGACGTTTCTTTTAAGCGGGAAATTAAAAAGGTTTTTCCTGATGAGGAATTAAAGGAACTTCCGTTTGACCATAAAATTTATCATGCGCAGTATAACTTTCCTAACGGACTTCCGAAAATACATGAACATGATGCAAAACCTCCCCAGGGGTTTGGAATATACAAAAACGGAAGGCTTTGTGTTTACTATACCTATGAAACTAATATATCCGATGGGTGGGTCGATCCGAAAGAGCATCAGGATCCTCCTGAGAAAAGAGAGGAAGCATTTAAAATGGGGACTAATATAATAGTTTATTCATTAATGAATTAAATCACATCTCTCTCGAAGAAATTCTCTTCTTAAGCTTCGAAAAATGCCAGGTAAGATTTATATCCTTAGGACATGATTCAACACAATTGAAAATTGTGTGGCATCTCCAGATCCCGTCCGGAGTATCAAGTATATCCAGTCTTTCATCTGCTGCTTCATCGCGGGTGTCATAAATAAACCTGTAAGCACGCAGCATTGCTGCCGGACCGATATAGTTTTCATTTGTCCAAGTAGAAGGACAGCTTGTAGTGCAGCATGCACAAAGAATACATTTTGCAGATTCAAATAATTTTTCTGCATCTTCATTTGACTGAAGTCGTTCACTGTTAGGCGGTGGAGGATTGTTATTTATAAGATAGGGTTTAATAACCTCATACTTCCTAAAAAAATCCGTCATATCCACAACAAGATCCTTAATGATTGGTAGTGAAGGAAGTGGTTCAATAACAATAGGTTTTTTTGTGTTTATATCCTTTAAAAGCAGCGAGCATGCCAACCGGTTCTTTCCGTTAATTTTCATTCCATCACTTCCGCAAATTCCATGAGCGCATGAACGCCGGAATGTAAGTGTCCCGTCGTAATTCCATTTTATTTCATGAAGTACATCCAGCAGACGCCAGTCATCGTTAACATTTTTAACATCGAAATCCTGAAAATGCGGCTCTTTATCTTTTTCAGGGTTGTAACGTAAAATCTTTACCTGAATATCCATTTATATTTTATTTCAATTTGTAATCAGTTTTAAGAATCTGAATGAACTTATCTTTGTCGGGACATTTATATACTGAATCTACGAGATCGTAACCCTTACTTACCTGGTATAAAGTATAGTAATCGTCAACCAGGGGAGCAAGGATTGCTTTAACTGCACCCGGATCTGTATTAAAAGTATCCTCATCCACATTCATACATTGATAACCTGTGTCGGTATAGTTTTTTAATTCTTCCCGGAGATCATCTATATCCTTTTGTACCAGTTTAGGAAAATTTTTAGTAACATTTATAAATCTATTTTTTTGAAACGCATATATTATAACAGAAAACCTTGACTGTGCGAAATTTGTAAATGCATATGCAAACATATCATTTGCTCCCTGTATTTCATATCTTCCGTCATTATTTAAATCCTTTATTTCATAAAAAGAATTCCCCCAATATATTGAATCGAGGATCTTAAACTTATCGTCGTTAATCCTTGCAGCAACAAGATACGTGCAGCAATGTGCTCCTCCGGAATACATATCCAGCAGAACTTCTTTTGTCCCGTCATGATCAAGATCGTATTCCGTTATTCCGGTTATCGGAAAATCAGAATTTTTATAATAAATTGTGTTTTTTCCTTTTTTGATCTTAAGCGTTGTAAGATAATTTGACGTATCAAATTTTGTGGTATATGTATAATCGCCGAGTTTAACTTTTAGATCCTTATATTGTGCCCAGCCGGAAATAGAAAGCGATAAAATTATTAAAATAAAAAGTATTTGCAGAAATTTTGGAAATAAAAATTTAATCAACATTTTCGGTCATTATTAAAATTAGTAATGGCTAATATTTTCTTTCCATTGGCTGATATTTCGTCACTATCACCGGTCTATACTTTAAATCCGGCTCACCATCATCTCTTTTAAAGGCAAAAGTATGTTTCATCCATTCCTGATCATTTCTTAAAGGAAAATCTTCTCTGCTGTGCGCCCCCCTGCTTTCGGTTCTGTTATAAGCGCCATATACCGTTGCTTCCGCTGTCTTTAACAAATTCTCGAGCTCCATCGCCTCGATCAATTCAGTATTGAAAACCTTACTTTTATCCTGAACTCTTACTTTTTTATAACGCTCCTTAAGGTCAACTAACTTTAACTTCATTCTTTCAAGACCTTCTTTTGTTCTGAAGACGCCGCAATCTTCCATCATAAAATTTTGAAGCTCTGTTCTGATAGTAACCAGTTTTTCGGTGCCATTATTACTTAAAATATCTGTAATCATTTTTATACTTTTTTCATCGTCGTTATGATGCACCTCTATAAAGGCCGCGGTTTTTAGAAATTCACCAATAGCTTTACCTCCCCTTCTTCCGAATACTACCAGGTCAAGAAGTGAATTGGTTCCAAGTCTGTTTGCACCGTGAACTGACACACATGCGCACTCGCCCGCTGCATAAAGGCCTTTTACAATATCTCCTTTCTCATTCATCAGCACCTCACAATCCGAATTGGTGGGAATTCCCCCCATTGCATAATGAGCGGTTGGCTGAATAGGAATGGGCTCTGTTGTTGGTTCAACTCCGAGATAAGTTCGGGCAAAGCCGGATATTTCAGGAAGCTTTTCATCTATTACTTTTTTTCCAAGATGAGTCAGATCTAACAGAACATAGTCCGTTCCGTCACTGCCTCTTATGCCCTTGCCTTCTCTTATTTCGTTTATGATTGCTCTTGACACCATATCTCTCGGGGCAAGGTCCATTACTGTAGGAGCATATCGTACCATAAACCTTTCTCCGTCCTTATTTTTCAGAATACCCCCCTCACCTCTCGCGGCCTCACTTACAAGTATTCCAAGTTTCCAGAGTCCTGTGGGATGGAATTGGAAGAATTCCATATCCTCCAGAGGCAGTCCGGCTTTGTAAGCCAAAGCCATTCCATCACCGGTTCCGACATGGGCATTTGAAGTAATCCTGAAAACTCTTCCATATCCTCCTGTAGCTATCATAATTGCCTTTGCCTGGAATATATGCACTTCACTGGTTGCAATATCCATTGCAATTACTCCCCTGCAAACACCGTTGTCAATCAACAAGTCAGTTACAAAGTATTCTGAAAAAAATGTGATCTTATTTTTTAAGGAATTTTCAAAAAGAGTTTGAAGCATTACATGACCTGTTCTGTCTGCAGAATAACAGGAACGCTTAACGGGAATTCGTTTGCCGTATGGATCAGCCGGGTCAGCAGGTTTTGTATGACCTCCGAAATTTCTTTGAGCTATTAGACCTTCCTTGTTCCTGGAGAAAGGCATGCCCATATGTTCCAGCTCTATAATAGCCCGGATAGCATCTCTGCACATAACTTCAATAGAATCCTGGTCACCCAGATAGTCGCTGCCTTTTACAGTATCGAACGCATGATTCTCCCAGCTGTCCTCTTCCATATTTGAAAGTGCGGCACATACACCGCCCTGAGCTGTACCTGTATGAGAACGGGGAGGATATACTTTGGAAATCACTGCGCAGGAAAATTCTTTGGGTATTTCAACAGCTGCACGAAGACCGGCTCCGC
>JBBSDT010000058.1:0-12897 GCA_038240405.1 Ignavibacteria bacterium | reverse complement strand
TTCTTAATTCCAATGTTTCATTTCTTAATTCCAATGTTTCATTTCTTAATTCCAATGTTTCATTTCTTAATTCCAATGTTTCGTTTCTTAATTCCAATGTTTCGTTTCTTAATTCAAATATTTGGTTTCTTAATTCAAATGCTTCGTTCTTAATTCAAATATTTCGTGTCTTAATTCAAATGTTTCGTTTCTTTGTTCCAATATTTGGTTTCTTAATTCAAATGCTTCGTTTCTTAATTCCAATGCTTCGTTTCTTTGTTCTGATTTCTGATAGCTTAAATATGTTCTCAGGTTCCTTTATTCTGTTATTTGATTCTCCCTTAGTGTGTAAAAATAGCTTCGCCGACCAACTTTGAAAAATATTTTATTTATATTTCGGATCTTCCCTTAATTTTTCAGAAATTCCTGAAATTCTGGAATTTGGATATTTATTTTTTAAATTGTTAAAAAAAATGTTAGCCTTGCCTTTACCACCCTCCCTATAATAAATAATCTCTACTGCCTGATTAATCGCAAAGTCAATAATTTTAGAATCAGGCCGGTTTTCCAGAAGCCACATGCAATCATCAATTATAGTACTATCATAGAAACTATCACTTACCAGTTTCTTAATGACCACATTTTCAAACATTTTATCTAAATACATACTTGATGGATTTCTTTTTATTAAATCCTCAAACTGAGCAATAAGCCACCTTAAACTATCATGGGACAGTTCACTTGGAGCTATGCTTTGAAGCCTTCGATATGCATTAAATACACTTATCTCAGGTTCCTCCGGTACGACTACTTCAAATATTAACTCATTTGATTCAATTAAATATTTTTTGTCCTGATATTGACCTTTTATAGTATAAACTGCTTTCGGAAAATAAACAAAAACTCCTTCGCTTATTGTACCTCTATCAAATTCCAGGTTTGAGGTAAATAGGTATTCTTCTCCGGGTTTCAAAACAAAAGTTTTTGATGGGCTTCCTATAGGTCCGGTATATCTTGATTTTTGATTTTCTGAATCCTTAATCAATAGACCTTGTATAGCTACTGGTTCACTAAAATTTACAATAGAATCAATTTGTTTTCCAATATTAACAAACTTCATGCTCAATATTATTTCTTCACCTTCAATGAATTGTTTCTTGTTTAAGGATATAATGTATTTTATATCAGATTTAGATTCTTCAGCATTAAGCTTAGTAATAAATAATATCTGCGGAAGAAACAGAAATAGTATACGGAAAGCTAATGTTTTCAATTTAATGAATTTTAAATTTGACCTTATTCTGACTTCGGATCCATTACTCTTCCCAAAAACAAAACTGTATTTGTGCTATTCTCTTTTATCAAAAAAATAAACGGATGGTCAGCTTTGAATATTTTTTTGTTTTCAGCAGGTGTCTTGAGTTCCGTAGGCTCCATCATTATTACTGCAGTCGCCGCGGAAGCTTCTGTTCCAGCTTCGTTTATATCTATAAATGCTTTGTGAATCACGTCATTTATTTTCAATTTTTTCTTTACGATTTCATTAGTATTGTCTATCATTCCTGAAAAATCTGCATCATCAGAGAAAGCAATTTTCATTCCCATCAGGCTTAATATTTCCGAAAGCTTGAATTCAGATTCAAGTTTAAATTTTGGAATCGAAACATCAACTATCTCTTCTTTCAGATTCTTCCCCCAGTCATTATAGTTTTCAAAAGAAAAATTTTTTTGTAATTCATTGATGCCATCTTTCTCATTGGGCAAGATTATTAACATGGAAAAATCCTTTCCTAAGTATGGCAGCTCAAGAATTTTAAACTCATTTTTCTCATAATAATTGAAATGAGCCTCATATAACCGCATATAATCTGCATTGATCTTCTTATCAATCGAATAAAATGGTTCATCTTTTGTATAGGTTTTATCGAATTGGTTTAGCCATCTTCCCTTGAAATATATAGCATTGGTTATAATCAGGCGCGTAGTGGTGTCCAGGGCATTTGGCTTTATCAGGTTCTTTATCTTGTCATTGGTTTTCTCTTCAACCCAGTTATTTATTTTAAGTCTGGACTTTTCCAGTTCATCCGTAACGTTGAAGATTGTTGAATTTAATTCCGGATTGAAGTAATCAGTACTGGTTTTAATAAAGACTTTATCGAATTTATAATCCTTCTGCATCCACAATGAATTTGCCAGACTTAACTGTATGCTGTCTTCTCTTCTGTTCCTGTTAAGTAGTGTTATTAAGTTTTTGATATCAGCGTTGTATAAATTTAAATCGTTTTCTATTTTCAGTGTGGTTCTCATAGATTGTAATGTTATACCTTGGGTTCCATTAATGGTAATTGCCAGTGCAGTTGAAATACTGAGAGGCGAAAAAAATATATTTTTATTTTTTTCAAGGTTGTCAAATAAGTCAATTGCAAACTTATTGTTGCTTATTACTGCCGAATTATTTTGGGAGAAAATGTTTTCTGAATTTAGAAAGAGAATTAACCAGATACAACAAAGCGATATATTTATTTTCATAATAGTATGGTCATTTATATTTCAGATAAGTTTTTAATTATTGATGCTTAATATTGTTTTAATTTTTTATTCTGTAAAACACATTAACTCCCACATAGGGTGATACTATTAATCCAAAAGCCCCTGATGCAGGATCCAGAAATGTTTGCCGTACTTCTAACCCAAGATACCAGGAATTCTTTAAATATAAATTTCCTTTGAATGATATTAATCCTTTTAATTCTTTTAAATTTGGTATAGAAATTCCTCCTCCTATTGTAAGTTCATCTCCTGCTATATCCGTTCCTATATTGTAAGACAGCAATAAGGTTGGAGAAAAGAAATTATTTAATTTCCTATCGTCTTTATCCTTAATGAAATAAGAATCTAACCCAATTGCGCCGGTAATATTTTTAGAAATTAAGGATTGTAAATTTAGATGGATATATTTAGTTCCATATGAAAATCCAATTCCACTTCCTAATAATAACCTTATATCTGCAAGAAATTTGTTGTTCTTTAAGGAATATCTAACTGCTAACTTATTCCCGGAAATAATCTCATCGTCATTGGCTTCTTTTGAATTTTTAGACGGACAATAAATTAGTTTTCGGGATGTTTAATAATGAAATACGGTTTTCGAATGAGCTATGCTGGAAATTGACAGGATTAAAAATAAATAAATTTTCAAGTTACTCTCATTTCTCTTCAGTTAAAATATTTTATTATTGAAATTTTACAATACTCTTTTTTCCACTTTGCTCGAATGTATTAATCCCACTCACTTAAAATCAGCTCTCTTGTTTCATTCACTGCTACTTCCCAGATTTGGTTCATCTCTTCATCATTTCGCTGGTAAAATCCCCCGTAATTTCCATCTCCTAAAATCCTCCGAACTTCCTCAGGCGTTGATTGCTTGAGCTTCTCTATATCTGTCATTTTTTTTTGGTAATCGGGTTGGGTTACATCCTTCAATCGTGTCCATTTAAAATTTTCCATCCATGAAGCGTGCGAAGCAACAGGATCAATTTCACTAATCTTTGCCCATGTTTTTGGAGCTTTCCACCAGCTGTGGAATTTAACGCGAACATCCGGTTTATTTGTTTTCCATTTTTCAATAATTTCTGCCACTGGAATATTCCCTCCATGCCCGTTTACTATAAATATTCGACGGAATCCGTAATGGCTTAAAGAATTAAGAACATCTTCAACAATACTTCCCAGAGTCTCCATTCTCAGAGAGACTGTACCTGGATATTCTCTGAATAAAGGTGTATGTCCGTAAGGCATAACGGGAAATACAGGAATGTTCAATGGCTCCGCAGCATCCAATGAAATTTTCTCTGCGAATATGCTATCAGTGGATAGGCTTAGAAATGCGTGTTGTTCTGTTGAACCAATCGGTAAAATACAAAGGTCATTATTTTTCAAATAATCCTCTACATTTTTCCAGTTAAGTGATGATAATTTCATTTTTTAGTATAGTGTTTTTGGTATGTTTAATTTTTCTAATTTACCATTTTAAATTTAAAATTTAACATTATTCTGACAAGCATAGTTCAATCGCCTTCTCTAAAGGTATATTTCTGCCGTTTTCTATTTCTTCCATTGTCTTTTCATTTCCGATAGTGGCTTTTATTGACTCCAGCGTTTGATCATAAAATTGTTTGAAGCTTGCATCCATAGCTGAACCGCTGGATTCATAACTAAATTCAACTGAGCCGGCTAATTTTGCAGCAAGTTCCGGATTATTTGAAAGTTTTACTGCGGCCATACCAATTAGACATATTGTTACGGTCTGAAAATCCGGTGAGTCTTTTTGATTGTTCAAACTCTCTTCAAATAATATTTTTGCTTTGCTGATCTCGCCTTTACTTAATGCCAATTGCCCTAAACAGCTCAAAGATCTTATTATTCCCGACCTGAATTTTATTTCCCTGCTTAAAGATAAACTCTCATTATAAAGCTGAATTGATTTGTCAAAATTATTTTTTTCAAACGCAATACCTCCAAGGTTGATTAGGGAAATAATTATCCCTGTTTGATTTCCCAACTCTCTTTCATTAATCAAACCTTCTTCAAAAAGTCTTTCTGCTAAATCATAATTTTGCAGGATCGCTTCGACTTGCGCCAGATTGTTCAGTCCAATCCCGATATATTGAAAATCATCCAATTCTCTAGCTATTCTTAGACACTCACTGAAATAATTTCTAGCTTCATCATAGTGACCGGCTGCCAGATCAACCAGTCCCAGTGAATTATTCATATTCGAAATGCCTATTTTGTTATCCGTATCTTTAATTAAAATTAAACTTTTTTCCAGATAATCTTTAGATTTTTTATGGTCACCTGTATCAAGGGCATTTAACCCTAATATGTTCATTGTAGCTGAAATACCAGAATTGTCTTCAAGGCTCTCGTAAATTTCCAAAGCTGTTTCAAGACATTTGTGACTCTCCTTATATCGTCCCTGCAATGCTGACATTATCCCCGCAAGCTTATTTGACATTGCTAAAACAGGCTTTGAAATATTCTGAGAATTTTTCAATAATTTTTCCAGCCATGATTTGCATTCTGATATATAGCCTCTTAATTCCCAGTATTTCCCTAATGCACAGATTAGACGGCTTCCTTCTTCAAATAAATTATCCTCAAGAGCCCACGAAAGAGCGCCCTGAAAATTAAAATGTTCATCATCAAATTTATTGAGCCAATCTTTTGCCTTCGCACCGGTTAGTTCAGGGATAGCACTTTCACAAACATTTATATAATAATTCAAATGCTTCGACCGAAATACTTTCCATTCATCAGCTTCTTTCAGTTTTTCCTGTCCGTATTGACGAATTGTTTCGAGCATTCTGTATCTTTCTTTTGATTCAAGAAATATGATTATTGATTTCTCGGTTAAATTGTGAATGAAATCTAAAATTTCTGATGAATCAAAATTTTCATCAGAACAAAGTTCTTCAGCATCGTCCATTGTCCATCCTCCCGAAAATACAGAAAGTCTTCTCCACATAATTTTTTCTTTTTCAGAAAGAAGTTCATAGCTCCAGTCAATCATGGCCTTTAATGTCTGCTGTCTTGGTAAAGAGGTCCGTTTTCCGCCTGTAAGCAATTTAAACCTGTCCGCAAGTCTTACATGAATCTTTTCGAGAGTTAAAACGGTTACTCTTGCAGCAGCAAGCTCTATAGCAAGCGGAATTCCATCTAATTGAAAACAGATTTCAGCTAATGCCGGCGCATTTTTATTAGTAACCTGAAATTTTGAATTCACTGAAACCGCTCTTTCAATGAATAATTTCACTGATTCATATTGGATCAATTTTTCAATAGTTTGTTCTTCTTTTATATCGGGAATAGATAGTGAAGAAATTGTGTGAGTTATTTCCCCTGAACATCTTAGAACTTCCCTGCTGGTTGCTATGATTTTAACGTTAGGACAGATGCTAATTATTTTTTCAGCAAGTTTTGAGCTGGCTTCTATTAAATGTTCGCAATTATCCAGGATAATTAGCAATTCTTTTTCTTTTAAAAAATCAATTAGTGTATCTTCATTATTTTTCCTTGGATCTTCTGAGACTTCCATGGATTTTAAAAAGATTTGCACAATTAAGGCTTCTTCAATAACTCCTGCAAGGTCAATAAACCACACTCCGTTTTGAAAGTCATCTATTATATCCGCGCCTACCTGCAATGAAAGACGGGTCTTACCGGCTCCGCCTGCACCTGTGAGTGTTAGCAGATGAGTTTGTTTTAATAAATCTTTTATATGATTAATCTCTTGCTGGCGTCCGATGAAACTGGTCAACTGAATAGGGAGATTGTTAGGACGTGCATCAAGAGTTTTTAGCGGCGGAAAATCTTCACGGAGTCCAGGCGAAACAATTTGAAATAATTTCAACGGTTCAATTAAATCCTTTAATCGCTTTTCACCTAAATCCCTGAATGAAATATTTTGTATCGTTTTATCACTAATGAGTGAATAACTATCATTGGATAAAATCATTTGCTCCCCATAGGTACAAGACATTACTCTTTGAGTCCTTGCAAGGGTTAAGTAACCTATATAATCAGAACCGTTCCATTCAGCTTTCCCACTATGAATCCCAATTCTGATTTTAATAACAGCTTCATCCCACTTTTCATCACCAAGATTCTTCTGTGCCATTACAGCAGCTTTTATAGCATCTTCAGCATTTGTAAAAGCAGCACAAAATGCGTCGCCAATAATTTCAAAAACAAATCCGTTATTGGATTCTATAGCATTGTTTAAAATTGAATGATGTTTTTCCAAAGCTGCAGGAAGTGTGTCGGGAAACTCCTGAGCCAGCTTAGTGCTTCCCTCTATGTCGGTAAAAAGAAATGTGACGAATCCGGTTGGTTTACTCTGCATTATAACCCTTTAAAATAGAACATTTATCATTTATTATTTATCATAGAACATTGATAATATATCATTGCTTTTCAGCAAGTGCGAAGTTCATCGCCTCTTCGACTGTCATTGCTTCACCTTCAGTCCAATACTTTTCATATTCAGATTCATTAAGATTTGATTTAAGAATATTTTTAATCTCCTCAATCCTTGCAATCTCTGCAGGTATTAAATTTGTTTTTAAAATTGTTAATAAGGATATGTATACTCCCGAAAGAACACATGCTTTTTGATAATTTTTCAATCCTATGTAAGAGTTTGCAAACCCTTCAATGCCTTTTGCAAATGAATATTTATCCCCCAACTCAATTGAAATTACAATGCTTTCGCTGAACATTTTAATTGCTTTTGAAAAATCATTCGTTTCATTTGCAATATTACCTATTGTGTTTGTTGGTGTTACGTAAATTCTTCTATCTCCCAGCTCCTTAATAATCAAAAGGCTATCTTCGAGGTATTGAAGGGACTTATCAAAATCCAATTTCATATAATAGACAGTTCCTAAGTTATTTAAAGAAATTGCAATTCCCTGCCTGTCACCTAGTTCATTTCTTAAACTTAAACTTTCTTCAAAAGCGAGAATAGCATCTTCATAATTGTTCCTTAAGTATTCCAGAGCTCCAATATTACCGATAATTTTTGCGAGCTGTACAGAATCATTGAGCTCACGGTATATTGATAAACTTTCGTCATAATTTTTCCTGGAATCATCATGTTCCCCCAGATGCATCATGCTTACAGCAAGAGTTCGTAAATTAGCAGCTATGAACGACTTATTATTTATTTCATGAGATAATAATAAACTTTCCCGTGCAAGATTTTTCGAATTTTCATAATCACCTTCAAATAACGTAATCGTCGCCAGAGCCATAAGTGCAACTGCTTGCCCACTCTTATCCTTTATTTCTCTAAATATTTCCAGGCTTTCATTCAAATACTTTTTTGATTCGCTGTATTTCCCCTGATACATGGAAAAAAATCCCGTCCAGTAAAATACCTTGGCTTTCAGGATCAACTCAACTGAATTTGAAAGTTGAAGACCAGTCTGAAGGAAATTAAGTCCTTCGAAAAAATAACTGCGGACTTCCCAGAACTTTCCTAATGCTACAGACATTTTCAATGTTGATTCAGGATTATTCTTCAAAGACCATTTTAAACATTCTCGGATATTTTCGTATTCAGAATCTATCTTTTTTATCCATTCTCTTTGTTGACTTCCGGTCAGCTTTGCTTCAGAGTCTTCAACAAATCTATAAAAGAATTCAAACTGCTTTTTTTGAATTCCTGATTTCGATTCAGTGGCTATTAATTTTTCTTCTCCATACTGACGTATGGTTTCAAGCATAGTGTATCGCAGCTCATAATCCGATTCATACACTTTGACTAATGATTTATCTAAGAGATTTGAAAGCAGATCCAGAATTTCAGATTTTTCTATAAACTCATCAGCGCATATCTCTTCGCCAGCATCAAGAGTAAATCCCCCGAGAAAAACTGAAAGACGCTGCAATAGTAATTTTTCTTTTTCGGATAATAAATCATAACTCCAGTCAATTAATGCCCTAAGAGTTTGTTGTCGCGGTAATACAGTTCTCTTTCCACCGGTAAGAAGATTGAATCTGTCTTTGAGTCTTTCCAGAATTTTCTCTACCGGCAAAACCCTTACTCTGGCGGCCGCTAATTCAATTGCAAGCGGGATTCCATCTATTTCATAACAAAGCTTTGCAAGCGCCGGAGCATTTGAGTTTGTTACTTTAAAATCCGGCTTAACGGTTAATGCACGGTCAATGAAGAGGCGAACAGATTCATATAGCAATAAATCTTCGAGAGAGGATTTCTTTTTTGTATCCGGCAATGAAAGAGTTGGAACTGCATATGTTATTTCACCGGATATATGCAGCGGTTCCCGGCTGCTTGCAAGAATTTTTAACCCCGGACATAATTTCAGTAATTCTTCAGATACTTTAGCACACTCTTCAATCAGATGTTCACAATTATCTAAAATCAATAAAAACTCTTTTTCCCTGAAATAATTTTTTATTATTTCAAAAATTTCTATCTTGCCATCTGAACTCAATTTAAATACCGAAGCAATTTCAACAACAACGAATAGCGGGTCAGACAGGGATGCCAGCTCTACAAACCATACTCCGTTTGTAAAGTCGTCTATCATTTCAGCCCCGACCTGAAGGGCTAATCGCGTCTTTCCTGTTCCACCCGGTCCCAGGAGTGAAAGTATGGGATTGGTCAATAAATGAGCTTTTATTTCTTTGATATCCGTTTCTCTGCCAATAAAGCTTGTTAGTTGAACAGGAAGATTATTTGGTCTTGCATCGAGAGTTTTTAATGGCGGAAAACTTTCACGCAGTCCTTCGGCAACAACCTGATACAATCGTACAGGCTGAATTAAATCTTTTAACCTTCTTTCACCTAAATCTTTATATGAAATTTTGTGTGAAAATTTTGGGCTGCTCTCGTTATCCTTTTTCCCACCCGGTAGGCTTTGTGAGGCGAATGAGTCCTGTTGGTTCAAAATGGGAAACTTTTCTTTCAACAATTCATAAGTGTTATTCGAAACAATTATTTGCTCGCCATAAGCACAAGCCATTACTCTTTGAGTTCTGGCAAGTGTAATGTAACCCATATAATTCGAACCGTTCCATTCCGCATTTCCACTATGAATTCCGATTCTGATCTTAATAACTGCATCATCCCATTTTTCCGTAGAGAGATTCTTCTGAGCCATTACCGCAGCTTTTACAGCATCATCACCATTTGCAAAAGCACAGCAAAAAGCATCGCCGGTAATTTTAAATACAAAGCCGTTGTGGGATTCTATTGCTTCATGCATTATCGAATTGTATTTCCCCAATGCTGCAGGCAAAGTTTCCGGAAACTCCTGTGACAGTCTTGTACTACCTTCGATATCTGTAAAAAGAAAAGTGACGGCGCCGGTTGGAATATCTGACATTTCTTAAAAATTACAAATTACAAATTACAAAAATTAAATTGTTAATTAATAAAGAATTTAACATTTAACATTGTCTAAAGCATATTTTACCGCATCATCCTTGCTCAGATTAATTCCTTCATTCCAATACTTTTCAAATAGTATATCATCAATATTTTCTCTTAATTCATTCTCAAAAGGCTCATTCTTTTTTGTTTACAAAATTGGTGTAAGAATCTCCGGAGCTTTCCAGGATTAATTTTACAAATGAAAGATGTTTTACAGATCTCTCAAAGTCACTTAGCTTAAAGTAGGTGACACTTAATCCGTAAAGGTTTTCAGACAGAAAAAAATCGATTCCTAAATTTAATCCTGTCAAGATGGATTCTTTAAAGCTGGTTGAAGCTTTTTCAAACTGACCAAGCTTGCTCAAAATATCTCCAAGATAATATAGCGAAGGAATTAAGTTTGCTTTGTAACCGCATTCTTTTGAAATTATTATTGCTTCTTCTATTAGACGTAATGCATTTTCATGCTTCTTTAACCCGGAGTAAGTACACCCCAGATTAATAAGATTTATAGATATTAAATATTTATCACCAAGTATATATGCAATAGATAAGCTCTCTTCGGAATAAGTTTTTGCAGATTGGAAATTATTAAGTCTGAATTCAAATACACCTATGCTCGCAAGTGTCAGCGATATACGGCAAGTATCATTAATCTCCTTATATAATGCCAAAGCTTCTTTCTTATTCTTCAAAGCTAAATCAATTTTACCTTCTCGTTGATGTGAAAAAGACATATTATAAAGTAAGTTTGCAGTTTTCTCTTTCATATTCAATTCACGTACTATTATTAGCGCTTCGTTATAACATTTTAACGCCTCCTCTGTTGTCGTTAACGACAGATTAAAAATGCTTCCGGTTAAGCTAAGACAGTTCGCAATACCGGGTAGATAGTTTAATTCCCTGAATATTGACAAACTATCTTTCACAAATTTATTTGCTTCAAACATCTTACCAAGTCCGTATGCCATAAGTCCTGCGCTGTGAAATACTTTCGCCTTATTGATTTGTGTAACCATATTTTCCGCTTTAAGCACTTTCAGACAGGTTAGCATTCCCTCTGAGAAATATCCCTTGATTTCCCAATACTCCGTTATGTCATTAATGAAATCATAGACTTGTTCCGGATCATTCTCTGTTCCCCATTGAATTGCTAATCTGATGTTGTTGAGATCCGCTTCAATTTGATTTATCCAGTCAATTTGTTTCATCTCGCCTGATCTGAATTTGTTGTAGTCAACCAATCGTGCGCAGTATTCAAAATGTTTTCTGATTATTTCCGTGTCATCACTAAATTTTTCTTTTGCGTACTGCCGGATAGATTCCAGCATATAGAACCTGTTATATCCTAAAACTTCTTTTGAAATAACAAGAGATTTATCGAAAAGACCGGTTAGTATATCGATCATTTCATAGCTTTCAATTATCTCATCTGCACAGATTTCTTCTGCGGCTTCCATGGTCCAGCCGCCCGAAAAAACAGAAAGACGTTGGAATAGCAACTTCTCTTTTTCCTTTAAGAGATCATAGCTCCAATCAATCAATGCCCGGAGCGTCTGCTGTCTCGGTAACGAAGTCCTCTTGCCTCCGGTAAGAAGTTTGAACCTGTCGCTTAACTTTTCACAAATTTTTTCCGGGGATAATATATTTATTCTGGCTGCTGCAAGCTCTATAGCCAGGGGAATTCCATCTAATTGAAAACAGATCTGTGCAAGTGCAGGAGCATTGTCATTGTTCACTCTGAATCTTTGATCTACAGACAAAGCTCTTTCTATGAACAACCTCACGGACTCATATTGTGAGAGTTTTTCGGGAGAATTATTATCATTGGGATCAGGAAATGCAAGTGGTGACACCTGGTGAGTTTGCTCTCCATTAATTCTTAATGATTCCCGGCTGGTTGCTATTATTTTCAGTTTCGGAGAGCTTTGCAAAAGCATTTCTGAAACTTTAGCACAGGATTCTATAATGTGTTCACAGTTATCAAGTACAACAAGCGCTTCTTTATCTTTTAAATATTCACACAGTGTCTCATCAAAAGTCCGCATCGGTTGCTCCTTTATTCCCATTGATTTCATGATTGATTCCGAAAGCAGAGAAGAGTCAGATAACCCGGCAAGTTCAACAAACCAAACTCCGTTGGCAAAGTTATCTAATATATCTGCAGCAATCTGAAGAGCAACGCGTGTCTTGCCTGTCCCTCCGGGTCCGATAAGAGTCAGAAGACGAGTTTGGTTTAATAATTTTTTTACATGCATCAACTCTTCTTCACGTCCGATAAAATTCGTAAGCTGAACAGGAAGATTATTAGGGCGTGAATCTAAAGTTTTTAATGGAGGAAAATCTTCACGAAGTCCGGCTGAGACAACCTGATATAACTTTACCGGATGTATCAGATCTTTTAATCTTCTTTCACCCATATCACGAAATGAAATATTGGTACGGATATTCTTATTACGAACCTCTCCGCCCGCTTTGTCGCGGGGCAGATTTCGTGAAGTGGAAAAGGCGAGCTGATTTATATCAGAGAAATTTTCTTTTAATAATTCATAAGTATTATTCGAAATAATTATCTGTTCCCCGTATGCTGACGACATTACTCTTTGAGACCTTGCAAGTGTAATGTAACCCATATAATTCGAACCGTTCCATTCCGCATTTCCACTATGAATTCCTATTCTGATCTTAATAACGGCATCATCCCATTTTTCCGTAGAGAGATTCTTCTGAGCCATTACCGCAGCTTTTACAGCATCATCACCATTTGCAAAAGCGCAGCAAAAAGCATCACCTGTAATTTCAAATACAAAGCCGTTGTTGGATTCTATTGCTTCATGCATTATCGAATGGTGTTTACCCACTGCTGCAGGCAAAGTTTCCGGAAACTCCTGTGCAAGCTTTGTGCTACTTTCAATATCCGTGAAAAGGAATGTAACGAATCCTGAGGGGATATCATT
>JBBSDT010000057.1:0-12957 GCA_038240405.1 Ignavibacteria bacterium | reverse complement strand
TTTTATATTTCTTCTTTTTATGAAGTCCACCCCCCGAATCCGGGGCATCAAATCCGCCGCCTGCCATAACTTATTTCCTTTTCAAGTAAAGTTAAAAATTATTTATTTTATTGAGGTTTATCTGATTTTACATCGGTAACGAGTGCAAATCTTGTATTATGAGTGGTCTTAAATATATCCATCAAATCTTCAACTACCCCATAATTTGTTTGTGTATCTCCTTTTAATACAATACGAAAATCAGACTTACCTGCAGTGGAATTTTTTAATGCTAATCTTAAATCGGTCAATGTTTTTTCAAACTGGCCTCGATTCATTATAGTTACTTTTCGTTTAAATTGTTTCCCTTCAACTTTACCTCCCGTCATTTCATATTCACTTTTAGAAGTACTGTCAGGATGAAATAATCCAACTCCGAAAGCGTCCCCAAATACCTGCTCTCTCACTTTGTAATTATCTACGTCAAGAAATACATCACCGGCTTTCGTTAATGTTAATGTCATTATGTCTTTTTCGGGTAATTTGGTTGTGTCGGTAACAACGGACTCAGGTAGTTTAATTTCGATGGCGTCAGTTGATTCGGCCTTGAAAGTAGCAACAAGCATGAAAAAGGTTAACAATAACATAATTACATCAACCAGCGGTGTCATGTCAATATTCACACCTGGTTTTTTTATTGATCTCGCTTTTTTCATAATTTCTATTGAAAATTAGTTTATTAATTGATTCATCGGTGACTAAGCAGTTTTCTTCCTGCCCTTTATTGATAATATTTGAAGCATATTATAAGTGGCTTCGTCGATCATATAGGTTATATTGCCTACTTTAGTAACGAAATAATTGTATGAAATTGTTCCCACGATAGCTCCGAATAATCCGCCAGCAGTATTAATAAGCGCTTCGGAAATACCGGATGAGAGTTCTGCAGCATTTGGCGTTCCAGCAGTAGCCAGAGCCTGAAATGCTCTGATCATACCTACTACAGTTCCGAACAAACCAATAAGCACCGATACTGAAGCAATGGTAGAAAGAACAACAAGATTTTTTTCAAGCAAAGGTACTTCAAGCATCATGGCTTCTTCGATTGCAGTCTGAACTTCCTGCAGTTTTTCATCTGCCTCCAGCTTATTATCGGTTGAAAGCACCTGGTATCTTTCAAGGCCCTGCTTAAGAATATTTGCAATTGAGCCCCGCTGCTTGTCACACTCTGCAATTGCTTCGTCTATGTTTCCATCAAGAAGAGAATTTTGGACTTTTTTTAAGAATGGTTCGATAGGACCTCTTCCTTTTGCTTTGGAAAGAGACAATTGTCTTTCAATTGTAAAGGTAATAACCATTATACTCAGCGCCATCAAAACAACTACAATAGGACCTCCCAAATAAATAGCTCCCATAATATTTGCCGGCGTATTCCTTTCCGGGGTCTTGAAATTTCCGGGATTACCAAAGACAGCATAAAAAATGATCGCAGAAACTACCAATGCTACTACGATAATCACAGTCATGAAGACAGATTGTTTCATTGATTTTAACCTCCATTAACCCTGAACAGAGTTAAATTTTTTTAAATTATTTGATAAATGTTTTTTAAATTTTAGTTAAAGCTCTTAATTGCTTCTTCTTCACTGGAATAAGAATCAAATATTAAAGCAAGCTTTGTTATGACAAATAAGTTTTCAAGATTTTTATTTAGCTGGCAAAGCTTAATCTTGCCTTCTCTTTTTGAATAGTTGGCATGTGCAGATATTAAAACTCCGAGGGCTGTGCTGTTTAGATACAAAACATCACCTAAGTCAATGATGAGTTTTTTGTTTCCCAGATCTGAATACTTCTTAATTGAATCCCGTAATTCATCGGTTTCATCTCCTCCGACAAAATTTCCTTTTGGTATAAGGATTACTATTCCTTTATCCGATAGTTCCGTTGCTTTTATTGAAGCCATATTGTGAAAATTTGATTAACAAAATATACCTTTATTTTCAAAATTGCAATTATAAATGTATTAATTAAAATAACGCTTGAGTTAAGCAAATGTTATGGTAAATCAATTAATCTCATTTAAAATAGTATTGTTGATGTCTTCAACTTTTCCAACTCCGTTAACAGACACAACCAGTCCCAAATTGTAATAGTAATCTTTAACCGGAGCTGTAGCTTTGTAGTATACATTCAGCCGGGTGGCAATCGTTTCCCTTGTGTCATCAGTTCTCCCCCTTTTCAATAACCGCTCGATAATCTCATTTTCATCTGCTTTAATGATTATAACTTTAATATTATTAAAATTTAACTCCTGAAATATCTTCGATAACGCGATTGCCTGTTCGATTGTTCGCGGATACCCGTCCAAAATAAATCCACTGTCAGGAACAGCCTTTAATGATTCCTTGACTATCCCGTTCATTATCTCATCCGGAACAAGGTTTCCCTTATCCATAATTATCTGAGCCCTCTTACCCAGATCTGTTCCTTCGCTAACTGCTTTTCTGAGTATTGCACCAGTTGAAATATGCTCAAGATGCAGTTTGGATGCTACTACCTCAGCCTGAGTTCCTTTTCCTACTCCGGGAGGACCAAAAATAATCAATTGGTACATAAGTTAGTGAATTTGGAATTGTTTACTTTGTTTTCAATAGTTTCATTTTCCATAACTGCAAGCTGACCACAAGCTGCATTTATATCCACACCGCTGCTTGAGCGCAGATTTACCGGCACTTTTCGCTCTTTAAGTTTGGCAATAAAATCAAATAAATTTTTATTTAAAAGTAATTTATTAATATCTTTATTCTTGTTAAATATATCCAATGGCTTTTTTAGAGGAAAATCTATAGGGTGAAAAGGAATGACGTTTATATTTGAGGGAACCATTCTGGAAATTTTTTCAAGCCGCTTCACATCATTGTCTGTATCATTTAAACCTTCAAAGTAAATATACTCGTAAGTTACTTTATTTTTTGTTTTCTGATAAAAGTAACTGAGCTCTTTATAAATATCCGGTAGATTATTCTTTGATGAAGTAGGAATGATAGATTCTCTTATACCATTATCTGTTGAGTGTAATGACAAAGCTAATTTAATATGCTTTATAGTTTTATTTTCTTCCTTCATTAAATCATTTGCAAATTTGTTTATCTTTCCTTTAAATCCAACTGTTGATACTGTAATTCTTTTCGAACTTATTCCGAGTCCTTCGGGATGCGTTAATATTTTTAATGAACGCACCATGTTATCATAATTTAAGAAAGGCTCACCCATTCCCATTAAAACAATATTTGTCAGTTCGATTCCTGTTTGTCGTTTAACTTCGTAAATTTGCGATACTATCTCGCTTACATCAAGATTTTTCTTAAAACCCATCTTCCCGGTCGCACAAAACTCGCATCCCACATTGCAACCTACTTGCGTAGAGATACAAATTGTGTTTCTGTCGTTTTCTGAGATCAATACTGTTTCTATAAAACTATTTTTATCTTTATCCGGTGAATTAATTTCAAATAAGAATTTTTTAGTATTAAATATTTGAGATTGCGTGAGTTTAGCAGTCTTTAATAACGGCAAGTAAAAGATAATTTTCAGGTTTTTTTTCAGAATGTCAGGTATACCAATAATATTATTAAACGTATTTACATTCTTTTTATGAAGAGAATTAAAAATCTGTTTAGCTCGGAACTTAGGCTGATCCAGTAAAATGACCTCTTTTTCTAACTCATCCTCTGAAAAGTTTAGTATGTTTTTTTTTGTCATATAGATGTAGTGAATATAGCTAATGTGACTAAAATATTAACTGATAAGAGCTTTATAAAGTATTTATCGAAAACATTTTTTGGAACGAAATTCATTATCTGCGAAAATATTGGTTTTTCCTTCATTCATCTTGAATAAATTTTTTTAATTCAAAATGAAAAGGAAATTTTAAATTATGTATTCAGAACCGGAAATATATAAACTTGATTTCAAATCGATTTTTATAAAATATTTAATACTATTAATAAATTCTATCACTTACTAAGACTACCTTTCTTTAAGTGGGACAGTAGTGTATTTTCACCTGTAATAAGGAAATTCTTTCTTTCGTCATATATAAATCAATATAAATCTAAAATAAAATTGTCTGTTATATCGAAAATGGTAGGCGGGATGAAAGTAATAAAAGCTAAATGGGGGATAGCAGTTTGTTCGAAAGATAATGCGGATCTTTTAGCCGAACTGGCTTGCCTGAATTCTTAAATCGGTACTACATAATATTCAGAAAGAGGGGAGACAGTAAATTGTTAATTAATATTCCACTTTTTTATTTTTATATCTGCTTTCTATATAGGTATTATAGAGGTCAAAGTAGGTTTCAGCATCTTTTCTGTCCTTTTCTTCATTGTAATTTCCATTGATTCCACCATAATCTTTTAACCTTTTTAAATAATTCTTAATTTCTTCTTCATCAAAATCGATCTTTCCTACTATCATGTCCTGCATCCTACATGACTCGGGACCTGAAAATCTAAGATTTATTAAATTTAAAAGCTCTTTTAATTTTACTTCCATATGTAATTTAGTTTTTAGACAGTATACCTAATCCTGCATCAATCTTATATACCATTCCATTGCCTAAAAGCCTGAACTATGATTTTAGGATTATATGATTTACGACAATTATGGTCAATACCGACCACTAATTCACATATCCTTAGATGAAAAAAGTATGTTTAAAAATTTTGAATTTCATTTGAACTATGCCGGGAATTGTAAAATAAATCATTTTGATTCAAATTCAGAAATTATTTCGTCGCCGGAAATTGCCTTCAAAATTCACGGGCTTGAATATTTTCGAAGCAGCAGAGTTGTCAGCTTTTACAGTTCAGTCAAATTTTACTTTTATGCAACAATTATTTCAATTAAGTTTACCTAATTTTAAAACAAAAAACTTTAATTATCAAAGGAAACCGGTTTTATTTAGTTTTTGTATTTATTATTGAGTGCTTTTCATTTCTTTTCCTTTATTATCTTCGCTATAAGAACCAGAACCTTCAATTAGCCGGCTTTGAAAATAAGACAGGAAATATCATTTCAATAATTTTCTTTTTAGTAATCTTATTCTCAATAATCATTTGTTTTATTCATTCTGACAGGACAAATAAAAATTCCTCCGTTTTATTTCTTATTATTGCTGTTTCAGGTTTGGTCTCTCTTCTAGTTTCTGCTTATTTACTGCAAAAAGAAATAAAAATTATTTTTTCCGGTATATTTTTAGTCACAAATACTTTTTTGCTCGCTTCGTTACTGCGGATAAATTTTTTTCCTTCCCATAAATTTGAATTTATTAAAAGCTTTGTATTTTTTTTGGTAATATTATTTACAAGTGTATTTACTGTGTTTATTTTTATTTTGACCTACAACGATGACTATGATGAATATTCGACTGGTCAAAAGAAGGGAGATGCCGGGGTAATCCTTGGAGCGGCGGTTTGGGGAGGTAATAAGCCCTCTCCGGTCTTAAAGGAAAGAATAAATAAGGGATACGAGATTTACCGGAAAAAAATTGTTCCCAAAATGGTCATAACCGGAGGCGGTTCACCTAATGAAATGACCGAAGGTGAAGTTTCGAAAAATGTTTTGATAAAATACGGCGTCTCCCCTGAAGATCTAATTCTTGAAAATTCTTCAAGCTCAACAATAGAGCAAATACATTTTGTAAGAGACAAGCTATACAAAGCAAAGGAATGGAATAGAATTATTCTGATCTCCGACAATTTTCATTTGCTGCGTGCTTCGGAAATAAGTAAATTCAACGACATGAATGCGGATTGCATTGCATCGGATAAAGAGCTTTCAGCATTGGGAACTTTTACATTTTGCTTAAAGGAAAGTTTAGCTTTGATAATATTCTGGATTTTTGGAATATAAACAGGATTAAAATTATCTGAACAAGGATCGTTCAATAAGTATAGTCTATTATACTTGAAAGAGTATCTTAATTAAATTAACTTTATCACAAAAAACGGAGTTAATGAATGTCTAAGCTCTTAGAGGTAAAAAATCTTAAAACGTATTTTTATACGGATGATGGTGTTGCCAAAGCGGTAGATGATGTGAGTTTTGACCTTGATAAGGGAGAAACACTTGGAGTAGTAGGTGAATCAGGATGCGGGAAAAGTGTTTCGGCTCTTTCAATTATGCGGTTAATTCCGGATCCACCTGGAAAAATTGTTGGAGGAGAGATTTTGTTTAAAGGAACTGATATTTTAAAAGTATCTGAAAGGGAGATGCAGGATATACGCGGAAATGATATTGGGATGATATTTCAGGAACCAATGACATCCTTAAACCCGGTATTTACGTGCGGAGATCAGATAGAAGAGGCGGTCATACTTCATCAAAAGCTTAATAAAGAACAGGCTAAGGAAAAAGCAATTGAGATGCTTAAACTTGTGGGTATTCCGGCTCCTGAACAAAGATATAACGAATATCCTCATCAATTGTCAGGCGGAATGCGGCAAAGAATTATGATAGCAATGGCACTGAGCTGTAACCCGGAAATACTTATTGCCGATGAACCAACAACTGCACTTGATGTTACTGTCCAGGCACAGATTCTTGAGCTGATTAACAGATTGCAGAGGGAGCTTGGAATGGGTGTAATAATGATTACACATGATCTTGGAGTTATTGCAGAAATTTCAACAAGAGTTGCTGTCATGTATGCATCTAAAGTTGCCGAATATGGAAATGTTAACCAGATATTTTACAATCCCAAACATCCGTACACTATCGGACTTTTGAATTCAATACCCAAGCTTAATAAATCAAAAGGCAGATTAGCAACAATAGAAGGAAATGTTCCTCCTCCGACTAATTATCCAAAAGGATGCCACTTCTGTACAAGATGTTCCTTTGTAATTGATAAATGCTGGACCGAGCAGCCTCCCCTTTTCCAGATTGAAGAAGGACATACTGCTGCATGCTGGCGTGTTAATGAGATTGATAAGCTTAAAGAACAAATGCTTGCCGCAGTGATTTAGAATATTCGTACACAGAATTTCATTACCCTGAATTTCTTTATTGAAGTTTAGGGTTTGTTTTTTAAAAACAGAAATAATGAAAATACTTATAAAAAATATAAAACAATTACTGACATGTAAATGCCAGCATATGTTACCAAAATCAGGCACGTCGCAATCTGATATAGGTCTTATAGAAAATGGTTGTGTTTTCATTGAAAATGAAAAAATTTCTTTTGCCGGAAGTCAGCTGCAGCTAAAAAATTTTCTCTCTACTAACAGTTCAATGGAATATGAAATAATAGATGCCGGTGATAAAATAATAATGCCGGGTTTTGTTGACTCTCATACACATTTCGTTTTTTCAGGCTCCAGGGAAAATGAGTATGAAATGCGGCGTGCCGGTGAATCATACCAGGATATTGCTAAAGCGGGAAGCGGGATATTATCGACTGTTGCAGCAGTAAGAAATACTTCCAAAACTGATCTTAAGAAAATCTCTGAGAAAAGATTAAAAAAGTTTGTAAGCTATGGAACAACAACTATTGAAGGGAAATCAGGTTACGGTCTTGATTCCGGAAATGAAATCAAGTCTCTTGAAATAATGAATGAATTGAATGCAGAAAATAAATATCTGCTTGATATTGTTCCTACATATCTTGGCGCGCATTCAATACCTCCGGAAACAAATAAAAAAGAATATGTTCACGAGATCTGCCACAATTTAATACCCATCATTTCCAAATCAAAGCTTGCATCCTTCATAGATATATTTGTAGAAAAAAATTATTTCGATTCAAAAGATGCTGAAACAATTTTTTCTATAGGTAAGAAATTCGGACTTATTCCAAAAATACATACTGACCAGTTCAGTTCAATAGGAGGTATCGATGCAGCATTAAAGTATGACGCAATTTCCCTGGATCATCTCGAAGTGTTACAGCCGGAGGGTATTTCTAAGATTGTAAGCTTCAATAAAGTTAAGACTCACCGGAAAGTTATAGCAACTCTCCTGCCCGGAGTTTCTTATTTTTTGAATATTGATTATGCCCCGGCACGCGGATTAATTGAAAATAATATACCTGTTGGATTGGCTACAGACTTCAATCCCGGCAGCTGTATGACAGAAAATCTTCAGATAATAATGTCGTTAGCTTCCCTGAAATTAAAAATGAATGCTGAAGAAATTATTAATGCAGTTACGATAAATGCGGCATATGCCGTCAATATGGAATCTAAAGTCGGAAGCATAGAGACAGGGAAGCAGGCAGATTTGCTGATTTTTGATATGCCTTCATATAAATATCTGATTTATAACTTCGGGGTTAATAATCTTGAAACGGTAATAAAGAAAGGTAAGATAGTTTTTGATGCTAAGGGAAATTATTAAAATTAATAATTGTTAGGAATTTAAATCACATCTTATGAAAAGGTTACTCCCATTACTTATTTTTTTTGCTCAGGTTAATTTTATTTCCTGCAAGATTTCTTCGACAAGAGAAGATTATGTCAAGCCTGATTCTCAATCCGGTTCGAAAAAAGATTCTTCAGGCAAATTTTATGCAATAAAGCTCGTTGCGGAAAATCTGTATGTTCCATGGAGCTTAGTTTTTACGGGCAATGAACGGATGTTAGTAACGGAAAGAAACGGAAAACTCCGAATACTTCAAAATTTTAAACTCATTGATAAGCCGCTGAAGGTTTTTGAAGATGTTTCTTCAAAAGGCGAAGAAGGACTGATGGGTTTGACTCTTGATCCGGACTATCAAAACAACAAATTCATTTATCTGAGTTATGCCTACGATAACGGAGATAAGCTTTCCGTGAAAGTTCTAAGGTATAAGGACGAGGGGGATAAATTATCAGATGAAAAATTAATTATAGACAATCTGCCTGCAGAAAGATACCATGCGGGTTGCAGACTGAAATTCGGTCCCGACAAAAAGTTATATATCACAACAGGAGATGCAGGCGAACGGCAGCTGGCACAGGACATAAATACATTATATGGAAAAATTCTCAGAGTTAATTCTGACGGCACCATCCCCAATGACAATCCCTTCCCCGGTAATCCCGTCTGGTGTTATGGAAATAGAAATTCACAGGGTATTGATTGGTACCTGGGCACTGATATAATGTATGAAACCGAGCACGGTCCTTCCGGCTTTGATGGTCCCGGTGGAGGTGATGAAGTTAATATTATTGTTAAAGGGGGCAATTATGGCTGGCCAATAGTTTCACACGTGGAAAGTAAGGAAGGCATGATATCTCCCCTGCTTGAATTTACACCTGCAATTGCCCCGGCTTCGGGTATGTTTTACCGATCGGATGCAATACCTCAATTTAAAAATAATTTCTTTTTTGGCTGCTTAAGAGGAAGTGGCATTATGAGGGTAATCATTGATGAAAAGAATCCAACAAAAATAATTTCAAGCGAAATGCTGCCTGATGTTGACTATGGCAGAATCAGAGATGTTGTCGAAGGACCGGATGGAGCGATTTATTTCTCAACAAGTAATAAAGACGGAAGAGGAAATATCCGGGAAGGAGATGATAAAATTTATAAGATTGAAAGAGCGAACTAATGGGATAATGGAAGATCGAGAGAAGTATCAATTGCTTCGACGTCTCTCCAGATTCTTTGACAAGGAAATTGATTTTCATATAAGGCTCTGGATACCATTACTGAATCTATTCCTGAACAACCAATATCCATAATTTTTTTTAAATCGTGGTAGTTAGATATACCCCCGGCAGCAGTTATTTTCAAATTAGTGTTTGATGCAAGCTCGATTAGCCTTTCGATATTCGGACCTGATAAATTTCCTACTCTTGTTACGTCCTGATAAATAATTCTTTTGACCCCGAGAAGCTCCATTTGTCTGGCAAATTCCAGCGGAGTGATATTTGCATAATTTATCCAGCCATCCATTACTACATTATTTGCCCTTTCATCTATGCATATCACAACTTTGCTTGCGGAATATTTTTCAATTATCCTTACGATAAAAGCAGGATCAGTCAGTGCAGCCGTGCCAATAACTAATCTATAAACCCCTAATTCATTAATAACTTGAGTAGCAGTTTCAAAGTCACGTATTCCACCACCGAACTGAATTGGAATATCTACAGAGCGGGAAATTTCTTTAATAAGTTCAAGATTTTTCATATCACCCAAAATCGCACCGTCAAGATCTGTGATATGAATTGTTTTAAAATTTTCTTTTCTGAAAAGCATTGCCATCTTGATCGGACTTTCAGAATAAAATTCGGTATTTCTGGAGAGACCTTGAATTGTTCTTACGCATTTGCCGTCCTTTATATCTATGACAGGTATTACCAACATGAATTTTTTATTTATGAAGATTAAAATATTTGTGTTATTTATTTACTATTGCAACTTTACCAGTACCAACTTTGCTTCCGTCTTTGTTATACGCTACAATGATATAAATACCTGTTGAAGCAAGCTCGTTTTTTTTATTTCTTCCGTCCCAAAATGCAATTCTGCCTCCCGGAGAATCAAATTCTCTAACGACTTCTCCTGAAAGTGTAATGATTTTGATAATCGAATTTTCAATTAATCCATCGATTTTTAAGCTTACTCCTGAAGGAATCAGGTAAGGATTAGGAGAGACAATGATTTTAGTAAAATCTTGTACAGGTTCAATGGCATCTGTAGAATAAGATGACAAACCTTGCTGAGAACCAAAAAAAGCTCTGCCTGTTTTGGTGCTAACCGCAATAGTATTTATACTATTAGATAGAATCGGGCTATTTGAAGTATTAAATTGTTCTATAAGAGTTGAACCATCAGAAGATAAATGAAAAACACCATTTGTTTGCGTGCCGATCCATTTATCGTTAAGAATATCGTTTGTTATTGTTAAACAATTTTCTGTAAATGGTACTTTTAGATTCCCGAAAATTATTCCGAGCTTTTGCGGACGAGGCTTTTGATTAGGATTCTGTACAGCAGCCAGCGGATCATTGATTATAAACACTCCGTTATTTGTCGCCGCCCATACTTCATTGTTTTTTTCAACTATTACATCTGTTACATATCCAACTTCTGATCCAAAATCGGAGTGATCGTAATATCCAAATACATCATCGGTTTGGTCAGTAAGTGTTCCATTCTCGTTAAAAAAATATAGTCCTGCCCTTGAACCACTGGAAACGATCCATTTGGTATTGTAAGAGTCTACCGCTACTTCCGATAACGAAGACGCTCCAATAATTGCCGGGTTAATAAAACCAATCCATCCTGCATGCTGATCATATGCAAATAAATTCGTATTAGAAACTGTTAATATAAAAGTGAGCCAAAAAACCTGATTGTTATCATAAGCTCCTCCATATGTTGCGCAGAAGTTAGGAGCAGCAATAGATATACCCGGCAGAATTGAGTTAGTTGGATTGAAATTTATAATATTATTGCTGTCGATAACAATAGTAGGGCCTCCTCCATAACCCAGGGCCCAGATCTTTCCATAGCCAAAAGCAATTTTTTGAAACCAATTTGAATTTCCAATTTCAGGATGATTAATAGTTGTAAAGTTCTGCCAGTTCTGTCCGTCAAATTTATAAAATCCGGAATTTGGATTACCACCGGCTACCCAGATATTATTATTATCATCAATGACAATCTGGTTAAAGCTATTTGTGTAAGGACTGTTTGGAAAATAAAAATTATATCCGATTCCTGTATTTAAGCTTATCCCCTTATCTGCCAATCCTGCAATAAGGCCAAAATTATTGTTATAATCCAGAGTTGTATAATTATTTGGAGGAAGACCCGGAATTGAATTAATGGTCTCAAGATTGGAGCTGGTCGAAAAATAAATGGAATTTCCGGAGATAAAATAAATTTTGTCGCCTGAAGCTTTAATGTATTTAATGTTTTGTGTTGAAACACTTGCATTTGGATAAGACCTCCATTTGCTGCCGTCGAAATAAGCAAAGCCTGTTAACGCGCCGGCAAAAATTTTATTATCAAAAGTTTCAATAGTCTTCACATCTGCCGTAAGAGGACTATCGTTATGATTTGTCCATGTAGCAGGATTATTTAGGTTAGATGAAACGAAATTAGCATATGCTACTCCATATTTAGTCGCGGCATATAAAACATTATTATTAGAAGTTAAGCTATATACCGTTCCATTGGTTGGAAAACTACCCAGCTTATAATAAGGAGCATCAATAAAATTAAAATTAATTATCGAAATTTTCTGAATTCCATAACCTGTAGCTGCAAACATCAGGTTTCCGATGGGATAGAGAAAATTTATTGCCTTATTGGATTCACTGGAGTTCTTAATGTCGAAAATATATTTCCAGCTAAGATCCTGAAGATTAAGAATTGATAAGGAACCATCAGATGCACCAATCCACAGTTTCCGGTTGTTATCAATAGCCAGGGAAGTAAGATCATTAATTATTAGCCCATTCAGGTTAGTGTATTTATTTACCACTTTTCCCGTAGCTGCTTCTAATACAAATAAGCCTCCGGTGGATGAACAATAGATTTTTCCAGAGACATTATCCGATTCGATGGAGGTAATATTCTTCAAATCAGTGAAATTCTCCCATTTTGACGTTTGGGAATATGCATTGTTCAATAAAAAGAAAAATACAATAACAGCAACAAATTTTCTTTTTGTCATAGTGTAAACCATTAATTTATATTGAAAATTTAGAAATTAGTAGAAATAGCTATAGTGTATTTTTATTGAGGATTATGATAAATAAGTATATTCATCATAGTTGGAGAAATTGTTGTGTTTAGTTTGATTCAACTTAATATTGATTATTTTATTTATAAAATCAATAACAATAATAACTGGTAATAAAAGCATGTGATAACTCAATAGAAATGTCATGCCTTTGAACTCATTAGAAATGTCATACTCTTATTTTTAAATTAATGTAAAGCTTCAACGTAACGAAAGGAGGGCGTAGCCCGACT
>JBBSDT010000056.1:0-12969 GCA_038240405.1 Ignavibacteria bacterium | reverse complement strand
TATGACAAAGAAAATGATGTTACAATGGAGCTAATTACAAATAATTTTTCTTGGACAGCATATACTATTTCAGAAATATACAGACGCAGATGGGACATAGAAACTTTCTTTAAAGAGTTAAAAAGCAGCTTAAAAATTAAATCTTTTGTAGGAACAAGTGAAAATGCAGTGATGATACAGATTTGGACAGCATTAATCAGTTATCTAATTCTTCGATATTTGAAGCAAAAAGCAAAATATGGTTGGAGTTTATCTAATCTTGTAGCAGCTTTAAGAGGGTGTTTATTCTTAAAAATTGATTTGCGAGGATTTTTAGATGAACCATTTAAGCCACCGGATGAATTAATTACTGATGGGAAGCAAGAAGTGCTATTTGTATAATAATTATGACAAGAGGTGGTTTTAAAAAATGAAAATAATCTGTCCAAAACAGAAATATTTCAAATCTTTTTTGGCTATTCAAAAATGTTTTGGACAGCACTGGGCATATGGGCACTCTAAATTTTACATTTAGATTGATACTAAATTTAAAAAGAGCTAATTTGAAAGCCGAAATGAGGAGGACAGGTAGCTCAGTCGGTAGAGCAACGGCCTGAAAAGCCGTGTGTCGCCGGTTCGATTCCGGCCCTGTCCACAGATGACAGTAAGCGAAGTTTAATATAGCTTCGCTTTTTTTATTTAAAATTTTTTCTATGATGGATAAGTATGTCTGTGTTATAGGCGGAATCAATATTGACATAAAGGGAATTGCCAATTCGCAAATCCAAACCGGAGAATCCAATGAAGGACATATACACCTTAACTCAGGAGGTGTCGCAAGGAACATTGCTGAGAACTTAGCGCTCCTTGATATACCTGTTTACCTGCTCGGATGCACCGGAACTGACTATTTTGGTGATTTCATTATTGAAGAAACATCCAAAGCAGGTGTCAATAGGGATCTTATAATCAGGTCAGATGAAGCTGTAAGTTCGAAATATTTATCCGTAACCGGCAATGATGGAAATATGATCTATGGGCTGAATGACATGAAAGATTCTTTAAAGCATATTACAATAGAATACGTTGATGATAATTTGCAATTATTAAAAGAAAGTTGTTTTATAATAGCAGATACAAATTTGAGCAGTACTATACTGAACAAAGTTGTTTCAATTGGCAACCAGTTCAGTATTCCTGTATTTATTGTTCCGATAAGTTGACTCCGGAAGCATTGCTGAAGTTGTATAAATCTAATAAAGAAAATAATGAGTTTTAATAAATACTTTTCCATGTCAGAGGAAGTAATGACTGCGATAGAGGAATTCAAACCCTTGGTCGCTCTTGAGTCAACAATCATCTCACATGGAATGCCATATCCTCAGAATTATGAAACCGCAATAAGAATACAGAACATTGTCAGGGAAAATAATGCTGTTCCGGCAACTATTGCAATCATCAATGGAATGATCAAAGTCGGTCTGGATAATAAAGACCTGGAATTTCTTTCAAAGGAAAACAATAAGATACTAAAGGCCTCAAGAAGAGATCTGCCGGCTATCATTTCTCAAAAGCTGAATGCGGCGACAACAGTCTCTGCTACTATGATATGTGCTGAACTTGCCGGAATAAAAATTTTTGCAACAGGAGGGATAGGAGGTGTTCACAGAAATGCGAAAAATACTTTTGATATATCATCAGATCTTACGGAACTTGGAAATACAAATGTTGCGGTCATATCTGCCGGTGTCAAATCTATTCTCGATATTGGACTAACTCTTGAATATCTCGAAACTCTGGGTGTTCCGGTGATTGGTTATAAGACAAAAAACTTTCCTGCTTTTTATACTCAGGATTCAGGATTTGAAGTAAGTTATAGAATTGATTCAGCTCTTGAGATTGCAAAACTCTTAAAAACAAAATGGGAACTGGGACTAAAAGGGGGCGTCCTGATCGGGAATCCGATTTCTCAGGAATATTCAATAGATAAAAAAATTATTGACAAAGCTATTGAAGAAGCTTTACTTAAGGCAGAGGAAAAAAGAATAACCGGAAAAGATATCACACCTTTCCTTTTATCGGAAATTAATAACATTACCCAAGGAAAAAGTCTTGAAGCAAATATACAGCTTGTGTTAAGCAATGCTACTCTTGCGGCTGAAATAGCCCGGAACATGTAAAATTAATTACATCTGAACAATTAATCCTCCTAAACCCATCCTAAACTCTGGGTGGGGTTCTAAAGATGAATCCACTACAAGTCTTATTAAGTAAAACCATACTAAAAATATTTCTACAGATAAATTTTTAGTCCCGTAGGGACTACATATTGGTAGTCAACATTACCATAGTTTATAGTCCCGTAGGGACGGGATTTAATTTATTTAGATAGGACCGGATAATAGATATTTCGTCCCTAACGGGACTTGAGAATATTGGATATTAGCCGCTACCAATATCTTATCCCTAAGGGATAAAAGAAAATTACTACTCGATTTATTGTAAAACTGCGGTAGTGCTGAAAAGTCACCAGAACTTGGATATATTACACGAGAATACATCTTATGAAATTATATTTTGAATTTTAAATTACTATTTTTAGTTAAAAATAATGAAACTTTAAAACCAAATGATCATGAAAAAAATATTTCCTTTACTTTTACTATGTGTTGTAATGACAATATTCTCCTGCGGTAAAAGCGATATAAAGACTTCTGACAATAAAACTTCAGGGCAAAACTCGGAAGCAACCACAACAAATACACAAAATCAAAATAATAACACTCAGGGCGAAGTTATTGAAATTAAGCTTCCGACTATGCAATGCTCAACATGTAAAAAGAATATTGAGAGCGCTGTTAAGAAATTGGACGGGGTAAATGAGGTTAATGTAAGTGTAAAGGATAAAACTGCAAAGGTTAATTATGATAAATCCAAAACAGATCCCGGCAAAATAGAAGGCGCGATTGTATTTGCAGGCTATCAGGCAAATGATAAGCCAGCAGATAAAAATGCCTATGACCAGCTGGAGAAATGCTGCAAGGTCGGCGGGCATTAGAATCCGCATCAACAAATTCACCCAAAATCCCCAATGTTGTGCAATTATCAATTATCCATGCTCAATTATTTATTAGTTCATAACTAATCATGTAATCCGCTAATCCTTTAATCCTGGTTCAAAAAGTTTACTGATTGGATCCCGGCTCGCCTCGCTGAGCTCGACGAAGCGGGCCTAAAGATTGCCGGGATGACAGGTCGGGGAGAGATTGCGTCATCGTCCTGCAAGTAAGGAACCTCCTTGCAAAGACAGTTTTTTCTTTTAACAATCCAACACAAAATCATGAAAAAAAATAAATATCAATTGAATAATTTTTATTCATAAAATATTATAAAAAGTACACGAAAGGTTGAAATAAGTCATAGAAAACAAAAAAGAATTTATTTATATTTGTGTACTAGATCTTAAATATTTTAATGAAGAATTTTTTACTAGACTACAACCTAAAAGTTCGCTTACCGATTTTAGTTTTCGTTGTTTTAGCAGTCTTCGTTATCACCTATTATGCCTCCTACGCCGAAAGAAATGGGATTGGCTATCAGCCCGTCCAGCCTATTGCTTATTCGCATAAACTTCATGCCGGAGATATGAAAATTGACTGCAGGTATTGCCACAGTGATGTGGAAAAATCCCGGCAGGCAAATATTCCTTCACCGAAAGTCTGTATGAATTGTCATTCGCTTGTAAAGAAGGATTCACCTGAAATTCAAAAGCTTACAGATTATTATACTCGAGGAGTTGCTATCGAATGGAAAAGAGTTCACAGGGTTCCGGATTTTGCATACTTTAACCACAGTGTTCATGTCAATAAAGGAATTGATTGTTCCAACTGTCACGGAAATATTGCCGATATGGACAGAGTGGAACAGGTAAAAGATTTTACTATGCGTGCTTGTCTGGACTGCCATCGTGATCCTCATGCTAATATAAAGAACATTATTCCAGGTAAACAAAATATACAAATAAATAACGGACCGACGAATTGCTCTACGTGTCACAGATAAGAAAAAAAGAAATTATGAAGGAAATACTATCAAATATTATTACCACTGAACTGCCTAAAATCAAGCGGAAAAAATTCTTCTTATATTCAGGCGCTTTGGCAATAGGATTATATACCGTATTAAAAAATCCATTCCGCTTATTTGGCAGCAAAACATCTTCAAATCCGGCAACTTTAAAAATTACACCAAATCCCAACGCTGTTAAGAGAAAATCAAAAAGAAGTCAATAATGGATGAGAAGGTAAACGAGATAAGTACGAAAAATTTTAGTGAAATTGGTAACGATAATACACCGGTGTCTCAGATAAAGACATCGGAAAAAGATCCTGATTATTGGCGAAGCTTTAGGGAATTGTACAATGATCCTGCTTTTCTTAAGGAAAAGAAAAATGAATTTAATCCCGAAGAGCTAAAAAGTCCTGAAGAGAATTCCTTTTCAAAATTTTCAAGAAGAAAGTTCTTAGCGTTGCTCAGTGCATCTGCTGCCGTAGCCGCAGCAGGATGTTCTAATTACAGAGATAAGGGAGAACTTATTCCGTATAACAAAAAGCCTGAAGAAATTACTATTGGTAATCCCACTTATTATGCCTCCACATGTTCCGGCTGCACAAACGCCTGCGGAATTTTAATAAAGACAATGGAAGGACGTCCTATAAAAGTTGACGGCAACCCGGATCATCCGGTAAGTAAGGGAAAAATCTGCGCAATAGGACAAGCAAGTGTAATGAATTTGTATGACCCTGAAAGATTTAAAAATCCTATAGAGAGAGTAAATAGAACCAGTCCGAAAGATATTACCTGGGCTGAAGCAGACGATAAAATAATCGGTCAGTTAAAAAGTGCTGCATCAGGCGGTAAAGAAATTGCGATCGTTACACACACCATAATTTCTCCTACACAAAAAAAATTAATAGACGAGTTCAAAACAGTTTATCCGACTACAAAAGTTTATTCCTACGAGCTATTTAACGAGATGCCAAGAAACACTGCCTGGGAAAAATGCTACGGCACCAAAATATTTCCAATCGTGCAGTGGGAGAAGGCAAAAGTAATTTTGGCCTTGGAATCCGATTTTCTCGGCACCGAGGGTAATAAGGTCGAACAGTCAAGGTTGTATTCGGAGAACCGGGATGCGTTCAATGGAAAAGAGTTTAACAGGTTATATGCAGTTGAGGGGAATACTAGTGTAACAGGCTTTAATGCCGATTACAGAATGATTTTAAGAACGGATGCTATTGAGGAATTTGTGATGTGTTTGTTAAATGAGTTTTTGTCCAAACAGAAAATATCAGCCTTTGCGACAGATGCATCTGCCTCTTCAAGATTATCACAATACAATTTAGATGATTTCGCAGCCAAAAATAATTGGTCCAAAGAAGTTTTGGGACACTTAGTTACAGACTTGAAGAAGAATCAGGGAGCTTCTTTTATCAGTGCAGGATCTATGCTTCCGGAATCCACGCATATTGCAGTTAATCTTCTGAACGAAGTGCTGGGAAACAGCAAACTATATTCAAAAGATAACACTACAGTAGTTTTAAATCCTTTAAGCAATAAAGCTGATCTTGAAAATTTATCTTCAGACATTCAGTCCGGCAAAGTCGGCATAGTAATTCATTTTGACTCAAATCCCGTATATCATTTTCCTCCGGATTATGGTTATGCAGAAGCCTTAAAAAATGCACCCCTGGTTATAACTCTAACCGAAGGCTCAAATGAATCTGCGGAACTAAGTAGTTATGTGTTACCAATTAACTCCATGTTTGAATCATGGGGAGATTATCAAACCAGGAATAGTTTTTTCAGTTTACAACAACCGGTTATTGCTCCTTTGTATAATACCAGGCAAAAAGAGGAAATACTTTTGACGTGGATAAAAGGAACAAAGGATGCATTCAACATTGATATATATCATCAGTATTTAATGGATTACTGGAAAAGCTCTGCATTGTCACAATTTACTTCGGATCCGGCTTTTATGAAAGCATGGTATGCTGCATTGAACGACGGGGTTGTAAGTACAAAGCCTATTTCAGCTACTTCGGATACAACTGTTGCCTCATTCAAAATTGATGCGTTTGGTTCTAACAATAATAAATTAACTCAGGGTAAAGATTTTGTTTTATTGCTGACTAAGAATAGTTCTTTAGGTGATGGCAGATTTGCCAATAACGGCTGGCTCCAGGAATTACCTAAGCCAATATCCAGAACTGCATGGGATAATTTTGCAGCTATTTCAGTTCAGAGTGCAAAAGCATTAGGTATTTCTTCGAATGATAAAGTTAATTTAAATTCATCAGGCAGAGTTCTCGAAATACCTGTCTTTGTTCAGCCCGGCATCGCAGATGGTGTGATTGCAGTTGAGCTTGGATACGGAAGAAGCGTATGCGGAATTGTCGGCAAAGATGTTGGATTCAATGCAAATAAGTTAATGACAAAAAATGCATCGCTGTCTCCATGGATGTTTAATGATGTAAAGATCGAAAAGTCTTCCGGCACTTATGAGATAGTTACTACTCAGGATTATTATCCTTTTGATGAGCCCCTTTATAAAGACATACAGTACAAAAGAGAGATTATTCAGGAAGGGACATATTTTGAATATAAAGATTACCCCGATTTTCTAAAGCACAAAGAACACAAATCGGCAGAAGATGAAGAATTAAAAGTTGGCAGTATAAATGAACAATACAAGCATACCGGAGTGAAGTGGGGAATGGTGATTGATCTAAATAAATGTACAGGCTGCAATGAATGTGTGGCCGCGTGCAGTGTTGAAAATAATATTCCGGTAGTTGGTAAAGATCAGGTAAAGAATCACCGGGCGATGCATTGGATAAGAATAGACAGATATTATTCTGGTACTCCGGAAGTACCGAAAGTAAGCTTTCAGCCTATGCTCTGCCAGCATTGTGATTTTGCACCATGTGAAAATGTATGTCCTGTGGCTGCAACTACGCACAGTCCTGATGGAATAAACGGCATGGCTTACAATAGATGCGTTGGTACAAGATATTGTTCCAACAATTGCCCATATAAGGTTAGAAGATTTAATTATTTCAATTTCCGAGACAGGTTTAAGGATTCCATTCAGCAAAAAGAATCTTTCACTTTAATGCAAAATCCGGATGTCACTGTCAGATCCAGAGGGGTAATGGAAAAATGTACTTTCTGTCTTCAAAGAATTATGGACGAGAGGCAAAGAGCAATTCAGGAAAACCGGTTGGTGAAAGGTTCTAACGTTAAGACTGCGTGCCAGGAAGCCTGTAATACAAGCGCAATATTATTTGGAGATCAAAACGAGGTTGATTCGGATTTTTATAAATTGAATAACAGCAATCTTGTATATAAAGTACTTGATGAAATAAAAGTTAAGCCCAATATTTCTTATCTGTCGAAATTAAGAAATGTCTTTGAATCGGAAAAAAAGGAGGAGCATAATTGAGTCTTGACTCAACATACACCAGAGAGCTTCCCCTGGTTGAAAATAATCCTTCGTTTAAAGATATAGACAATGTTATTGCCCGTCCTACTGAAACTAAACCTACACGAGGCTGGTGGATAGCTTTTGGAATTTCATCTACAGCATTGTTAATCGGCGCTATCGCTTTAGGAATCACATTTTATTATGGCATCGGAATGTGGGGTAACAATCAGCCTGTCGGCTGGGCGTTTGGAATAGTAAACTTTGTTTTCTGGATTGGTATTGGTCACGCAGGAACTCTGATCTCCGCCATATTATATTTATTCCGTCAAAAATGGAGAACTGGTATTGCAAGATTTGCAGAAGCTATGACGATATTTGCCGTTATGACTGCAGGTATATTTCCTGTCATTCATACAGGCAGACCGTGGCTTGCCGGATATTTATTCCCTCTGCCAAATCAAAACGGAATATGGGTAAATTTTTGGTCGCCGCTTTTATGGGATGTATTTGCAGTATCTACATACTTTACAATTTCTTTTTTATTCTGGGGAATCGGATTGATTCCCGACCTTGCAACTTTAAGGGATAAGACAACAAGTAAAATTAAAAAGACCGTTTATTCTGTTTTGAGTTTAGGGTGGACAAATTCCAACAGGAACTGGAGCAATTATGAAAGAGCTTATTTGATACTGGCCGGAATTTCGACACCGTTGGTTTTGTCAGTTCATACAATAGTTAGTTTTGACTTCGCAGTATCAGTAATACCCGGATGGCACACGACCATCTTTCCTCCTTATTTCGTTGCCGGGGCTATATTTTCAGGATTCGGAATGGTATCTACTGTACTAATTTTGGTTCGAAAAGTTTTCAACATGGAACATATAATCACTATTGATCACCTCGAAAAAATGAATAAGATTCTGCTAGCAACCGGCATGATGGTTGGTTATGCATATGGAATGGAATTCTTTATTGCATGGTACAGCGGTAATACATTCGAACAATTCACATTCATTAACAGAGCTTTCGGACCATATGCCTGGGCTTACTGGATAATGATAAGCTGCAACGTTATATTTCCACAATTATTCTGGTTCAAGAAAATCAGAAGGACAATTCCAATTACTCTTGTCCTTGTGATTTTAGTGAATGTAGGTATGTGGTTTGAAAGATTTGTAATAATTGTTACATCCCTGCATAGGGACTTTCTGCCTTCGAGCTGGGCGATATATACGCCAACAATTGTTGATTTAAGTTTGCTCCTCGGAAGCTTTGGATTTTTCTTTACATTTTTATTATTATTTTTAAAAACTTTACCTTTAGTATCAATTTCTGAAATTAAAGCTGTAACAGCCGGAGCGCAGCCAACAATACATCTGCATCCGCAAAGCAATGGTTATCCCGATGATAAAAAAGCTCATTAATCTTTATAAAGAGTTTAATTCAAAAGACGATTCTGAACCCAGAAGCAAAAAGCTATTCGGCCTGGCAGCGCTGTATAATACGCCTAATGAAATAATAAGCGCAGCTTCCGTTGTAGCCGGAAAGGGTTATGAAAAGTTTGATGTCTATACTCCTTACCCGCTGCACGGAATGGATGATGCAATGGGAATGAAGAGCTCTAAAATAGGTTATGTTTCTTTTACATTAGGACTGACCGGAACATGTCTTGCCTTATTAATGATAGGTTGGATGTCGGGAATAAATTATCAGAATATAATCGGTGGCAAGCCGTTCTTTTCTTTGCCGCCTTCCATCCCTATAACTTTTGAAACTACGATTCTATTAACAGGAATAGCTACAGTATTTGGAATGCTTATATTATTTAATAATCTTCCAAAGATAAACAGTCCTCTTAATGAAACCGAGTTTATGAAAAGAATTTCTTCTGATAAATATGGAATTGTAATTAAATCGGATGATGAGAAATTTATGGAGGCTGATGTAAAGAACCTTTATATGTCTACAGGTGCGTTTGATATCCAGAATATTTATTACAGGGAAACAAATCTTACTACCAAGACTCCGATATTTGAAAAAAAGTTTATCATTACGATCTTAGTTACTGCATTTTTAACAGCTGTGGTCAGCTATGTAACACTTAATATTGTATTATATGATGTGGTACCTTTTGACTGGATGTGGCACCAGCCCAGAATAGATTCTCAAAGCAAGAGTGATTTTTTTTCAAATAAATATGGAATGCGTGATCCTGTCAATGGCACAGTTGCAAGGGGATTTTTGCCTTATGAATACAAAGGCATGCCTGATTCCACAGTTAAATTTTTGTCAAATCCGCTTGCCGTAAGTAAGCAGGTTTTAGAACGGGGTCAGGAGAGGTTTAATATATATTGCAGTCCGTGTCATGGATATTTCGGAGAAGGCGATGGCAGGTTAAAAGGACAGTTTCCAAAGCCGCCCAGTCTTCATTCAACAAAAGTTCAAAACTGGCCTGATGGAAATATTTATCATGTTATTACAAACGGCCAAAATGTAATGCCAAGCTATGCAGAACAAGTTTCAAGAGATGACAGGTGGGCTATCATTCATTATATACGAGCTCTGCAAAGATCAAAGAATGCAAAGGATGAAGATCTGACAAAGTAATATTTATAAATAACTTCAAATTTTTAAATGGATTATCAGAAAAAACCTTTACCACCATTAGTAGGCAAAATTGGTTTTGGCCTGCTGGGAATAGGTTTGATACTAACGATTCTATCTTTTGCTGTTAACAGCCAAAGGGCTTTTTTTGATTATCTGTGGATGTATATGTTTTTAGTGAGTATAGGTGTCGGGTCGCTTGCACTTGTATCCCTGGAATATCTGGTAGGAGCTACCTGGAGCACACCTTTTAGAAGAATTACTGAATTTTTAGCATCCATTATACCAGTCTTGGTTATTCTTGTGATTCCATTACTATTCGGAATGCATGACTTGTTTCACTGGGATAGTAAAGAAGCTCTGCACGCTGATCCTATACTTCAATCCAAGTCTGCTTATTTAAATACAAATTTCTTTCTGATAAGGGTTGGGATCGTTTTTGTAATATGGCTGGTATTTTTCTTTTTATTCATACGAAATTCCCAGAAGCAGGATATAACAAAAGATCCCGCGCTGACAAGGCAGAGCATTAAATTTTCAGCAATATTTTCTATTTTGTTTATACTTACCATTTCCCTGACTGCAATAGACTGGATGATGAGCCTTGAGTATCATTGGTACTCAACAATGTTTGGTGTTTATTATTTTGCAGGAACTGTTGTATGCGCTTTTGCTGCATCAACTTACTGCTCGGTGATGCTGAATGAAAACGGCTATCTTGATAAAAGAATCAGGAATAATAATTATTACAGCTTCGGAACTCTAATGTTCGGTTTCAATATTTTTTGGGCTTATATTGCTTTCTCTCAATACATGCTAATCTGGTATGCTGATATTCCGGAAGAAACGTTTTGGGTAATTATGAGAATGAAGGGAAGCTGGGCATATTATTCTATCGGACTGGTATTTGTTCATTTTATTATTCCATTTTTGATCCTACTTCCCAGAAGCGTTAAAGTAAATCCAAAGCTTCTGATTATCATGTCTGTATGGATGCTCGGAGCTCATGCTTATGATTTGTACTGGCTTATTATGCCCACCTATTATACACAGGGATTTTATTTTGGATGGAGCGAGCTGGGAGTAGTGATGTTAGGAGTAGGTGTTGTAATTTCCGTATTCAGATTCAGGGCAAGCAAGAGTAATCTGATACCGGTGGGTGATCCGAAACTTGAGAGCGGATTGAACTTTCATCTACATTAATTCTGATGGCACACAGTAATAAAAAATTTAACGTATTTGATCTGTTCAGGGATTTGGAAAAATTCTATGGCATTTTATATATGCTGCTTTTATGTTTTATTATTTATCTCGGTGCAAAGTACGTCAGAACTCTCGACTATAACAAAGTTTTTTCAGCTCCGGGATTACTTGCTGCGGATTCCAATATGAGAGCAACTCAGCCTGTAAAAAGAGGAGCCATAACCCCTCCGGTTGACGTAATTAGACTCAGCGCCACGTCTCCGGATCTTATTGCAAAGGGTAAAGAATTATTTAACACTAACTGTTCAAGCTGTCATGGTGAAAGCGGGCAGGGAAACGGACCGGCAAGCGCTACATTAAATCCTCCGCCCAGGAATTTTGTTGACCCTTCCAAGCAGATATGGAAAAATGGTCCAAAGCCATCTAATATGTTTGTTACGTTACAGGAAGGTATTCCTAATACCGGAATGGCAAGCTTCAGTATTATTCCCCCTGAAGACAGGTTCGCAATAATTCAATATGTTCAGACATTCAATCCGACTTTTCCCAAAGACAATCCCGAGGATCTGGCAAAGATTGATGAAAAGTATAACTTGTCAAAGGGAGGCAAGCTGCCAAACCAGATCCCATTATCCCTGGCAATGGATCTTCAGGTTTTGAATTATGATACTTTAAAGTATGATTTGAATAATATTTTATCCCGGATTGAAAACGAGAAAGCTGATTCTTCGGCTATGATATTTAAAAATATAGTAACGAATGAAAAAAAGGCATTGAATTCATTGGCTTCAGGTACAAAGTGGAATGAAAATCCCGATGCGTTTGTTCAATTTATTGAGACTGATCCAATCGACAAAGGTTTTAAAGCCACGGTCTACCAGTTAAGCCAGGACAAAATTAATCTGGTTTATCAATTTTTAAAAAACCTGTTCGCAAAAAATAAAGTTTAAAGGAATTGTTTTGTTAAAAGATATTTCTGTTAAAAATCATTTCATAATATTTATTATCATATTTTTATTCTCATCCTATTCATTTGGACTTGATGAAAGTGACACACCGAAGCCGGAAGTAGGGATTGTAGAGAGATTAGGGGAAACTATTCCTTCAGGTATTATGCTCAATAATGAATACGGTCAGCAGGTTGATGTCAGGAGCTTAATTGACAAACCAACAATATTTTCACTTGTTTATTTCAGATGTCCGGGAATCTGCAGTCCGTTACTTAACGGAGTTTCTGAAGTAGTTGACAAAACAGATCTTGAACCCGGAAAAGATTATAACTTAATAACTATCAGCTTTGATCCTACGGAAGATTATCATCTTGCCTCGGATAAAAAAGAAAGTTATCTGAGTAATCTAAAAAGGAAAATTAATCCGGATTCGTGGAGATTTTTGACCGGTGATAGTGCAGAGATAAAAAAAATCGCTGATGCTTTGGGATTTATGTTTAAACGCCAGGGGAATGATTATATGCACGGGACATCAATAATGATGGTTTCGCCTCAGGGAAAGATCATCCGGTATCTGTATGGAACAGAATATTTACCCTTTGATTTTAAAATGGCTGTGATCGAATCAACCGAGGGAAAAGCTGTTCCTTCCATTTCAAAATTGGTTAAAATGTGTTTTAGTTATGACCCTGAGGGCAGAAAATATGTTTTAAATGTCACAAGAATTGCCGGAGGAGGAATTCT
>JBBSDT010000055.1:0-12979 GCA_038240405.1 Ignavibacteria bacterium | reverse complement strand
TTCTTTTAACGTGGGGTTTGATTATGCTTACAGGGTTACCGATGCATTATCTTCAAATAATCAATATTTTACAATTAATCTCGGATTTTAATTTAGAATTTTACAATTCATAATTTATTCATAAAAGGTAATCAATCTAAATTGATTACCTTTTTATTTATCTTACTATGAAAGTGAAAAAAATAATTTATATAATATTTTTTATTTTAAGCTTTAGTAAAATAGCTGACTCTCAAAATAATATTTTTTTTAACTTTGACTATTCAATATTTAAAAATGAAAATGGAACTTCCATATTAGAAATTTATTTCTCAGTCGATCAAAAATCTCTTAAATATGTTATTGCTCAAAATACTTATGAAGCAGATGCAAAAATGGATATTTCTATTTCAGATATTTCTAATAATAAGATAATGTTCTCCAATGTTTATAAAACTCCATCAGTAGTTTCGGATACTTCAAGCGATAAATTAAACCAAAAATTAATTGGGCAGGTAAATTACATATTACCGGATGGTAATTATAAATTAAGAATAAGAGGAAGTGATTTTAATGATTCTTCAAAAACTGATGTTTTTGAACAGGATTTAGCCATTGATAATTCCGAAACCAATAAAATAAAAGTTAGTGACATTGAATTATCATCTTCGGTCTCTAAATCCAATAATGATAAAAGTATATTTTATAAAAATACTCTGGAAATAATACCAAATCCATCCGGTCTGTTCGGTATGAACCTGAAAGATTTATATTATTACTTTGAAATGTACGGTTTGACGGCAAATAACATTTCTGATGGTTTCATATTGAATTATACTGTTTCAAATTTAAACAACGAGAAACTAATTTATTATGAAAAGAAAGTGAAGAGAGCTGGTATTTCCAAAGCAGATTTCGGAAAAATCAAAATTGACAGTTTGAATCGTGGTTCTTATTCATTTAAGGTTGAACTTCTCGACTCCATGAGAAATGTAAAAGCCCAAAATGAAAAAAAATTCTACATTTACAATAATACTGAAACCGTTACAAACCAAGGTAATAATGAAAATGAATATTTAAAAAGTGAATATTCTTCCCTTCCGGAAAAAAATATTCAGGATGAGTTTGAGAAGACAGCTTATATAATGAAGGAGGAGGAAACAAATAAATTCAAAAGTCTGAAATCCCTGGACGATAAAAGAAAATTTTTATTCAATTTCTGGACGACAAAGAAGAATAGCTCAAATGACCGGATTTTAGACTCGAGGATTGTGTATCTAAAACGAGTCAACGAAGCTAATAAATTGTATCCGGAAAATTTCAAAGAAGGCTGGAGATCCGACAGAGGAAGGATTTATATTGTATATGGAAAACCAGATGATATAGAGAGGCACCCTTTTGAATCAAATTTAAAAAGTTATGAAATTTGGAAATATAATTCCGTAGAAGGAGGAGGTGAATGCGTTTTCATTGAGCTACAGCCTTCAACAGGTTCCTACTGGTTAGTCCATAGCACTTTCAGGGATGAGCTAAAAAATGATAATTGGACCGAGCAGTTAAATAGCGGCAAATAGTTCTGAATGAAAAAAAATATTAAAATATTTATCTTTTCTTTTTTATTTGCATTTGCTTTGTGGCTTTATATTAATTTAAACCTTAGCTATTCACTGGATCTCACAATTCCACTGGAGGTTCAGGCTCTAAAGTCCCAGGCATTATCTGAGGAAATTCCAGGCGTCATAGATGTTAAAGTAAAGGGCAAGGGATGGGATCTTTTAAATGTGCTTATTTCGAAGAATCAAAAGTATAGTTTGGATATTACCAGGTTACACAAAGATTCTAAAATTATTACTGAACAATTAATTAATGAAAGACTTAACCTGCAGCCAAATCTCTCCATCCTGGAAATTACTCCCGACACCATAAATATTAATTTTGATAAACTTTCTGAAAAGGTAGTACCGGTTAGAAATAATATTCTTTTAAATTTAAAGGATGGCTATACTATAATTGGGAAGCCAAAATTAAGTCCGGATTCGGTAAAAATTGAAGGCGCGTCTTATGTAATCAGTAAAATTAAATGGGTGCCAACTGAAACAAAAATTCTGAATAATATAAATTCTAATGTTTCAGGTATAATTATTATTAAAGATACTCTTTCAAATTTGATTAAGATTGGTCAAAGGCAAATTAGCTATAATTATACAGTTCAGCTCTCGGCAGAAAAAGATTTCGATGATATTGATGTAAATGTTTTAAACGTTCCCGAAGACAAGGAGGTTTTGTTAATACCTCCTAAGGTTAATGTTTCATTGAGAGGGGGAGTCGAGCAATTAACCCAAATCAATCTGATTGAAATTCAGGTATATGTCGAGTTTAAGAAAATTGAGAATGATACTTTAGGATATGTTATTCCTGATTTAAGTACTCCTGAAGAAACAATTCTGTTAAAGGTAGTGCCGCAAAAACTACAATATATAATTAAAAACAAATTCTAATTTATAATTGTTAAAATATTTAAATTCTGAATTAAAACTTTTAGTTACAGAAATAAAGAAATTAGATTTTAAAGTTACCTATATATTTCTTTCGATAGCTTTCATAACTTTTCTCTCCCTTGTCGTAGCTTCCCCTAATTTTTATTTTGATAATTTTAGCCATGACAGGTTCTTTTCCAGAATATATTGGTTTCTAATGGACGGTGGATTAATGTCTGTTCTTCCAATATTGTCAATTAAACTTATTTTTAAGCAAAATTTAGCGGATTACGGGTTTACATTAGGAGATAAAAAATTCGGACTTATTACTTCCGGATTATTTTTCCTTACAATGCTGATCGTGATCTGGATTGTTTCCGGTTCAATCACATTTGCTTCTACTTATCCTCAGGGAGGTATAAAGGTCCGGGAAAGTTTTATGATTTTTTTTCTATATGAATTATGCATTTTAGTTTATATGTTTGGATGGGAATTTTTTTGGAGAGGATATATTTTATTCGGGTTAAAACAGAAATTCGGATATTATGCAGTGTTTATACAAATGATTCCCTTTTTTATTTTACATAAAGGAAAACCGGAAATAGAACTATTTGCGTCAATATTTGCAGGATTAATTTTAGGTATCCAGGCATTAAGAAGCAGATCCTTTATTTACAGCTGGATATTACACTGGCTTGTAATGTTTTCTATAGATGGTATATCAATTTTGAGATTCCAAAAAAATATTTATGGTACAAGCCCCCTTGATTTTTTTAACATTCTTTTTAAAAATTAAATCAGATAAATTTCGCATATCTTTTCGATTCTATAACTATTATAAATTTCTTTGAGCTAATACAGATGATGCTAATCGATAATATTTATTATATCTGCCGATTATTGAGCTGGTTTTTTTACATCTACCGTTTAATTAGCAACTGAATTCGTAAATTTATTATCAGGCTCTAAATCATTGCAGAGCCTTAATTATCTTGTAGCAATGTAGTTAAGGAAATGAGAAAATATCACAAACCAATTATAAGAATATTTTAAAAACCAGGTGAGCGAATTAAGAGCAATTTCTTTATTTAAGGAATACAAAAAAAGAAAAGTTGTCGATAATGTTTCCCTTAAACTTAAGCAGGGTGAAATAGTGGGATTATTAGGTCCAAACGGAGCAGGTAAAACTACAACGTTTTATATGATTTGCGGAATCATTAAACCCGACCGGGGAGACATTGAATTGGATAGAACAAGTATAGTTAAATTGCCTATGTATAAAAGAGCAAGACTGGGCATAGGATACCTTCCGCAAGAACCTTCTATTTTCAGGAAACTGACCGTCAAGGAAAATATTCTTTCAATTCTTCAATTTAGAAAGCTGGATAAAAATGAAAGAGAAGATAAGTGCGAGAAATTAATGAAAGATTTTAATATATATAAGATCCGTGATTCAAAGGGTTATGTTCTTTCCGGTGGTGAGAGAAGAAGAACTGAAATTGCCCGTTGTCTTTCAACTGATCCTAAGTTTATTTTGCTGGATGAACCTTTTGCAGGCATAGATCCCATTGCTTCGGAAGAAATCATGAAAATTGTTGCAACACTGAAAAACAGAGGAATTGGAATATTAATAACCGACCATAATGTACATGAAACTTTATCCATTGTCGACAGGGCATACATTTTAATAGATGGAAAGATATTCCGATCGGGAAGCGCACATGATCTGGCGAACGATGAATTAGTAAAGAAATTTTATCTGGGAGAAAATTTTAATCTTGACAGGTACTTAATAAAAAAAGAATAAATCTGAATTAATCCCGTTTATCGGATTCTGATTTTTTATTTTTGGTTTCAGAAGACGGAGATTTAGAATCCTTAGAATTCTTAGAATCTTTAGGTACAGGAGTTGTTATTTTCTCATTATCGGTTTTTGCAGGTGATGAATCAGTTTTTTTGGTTTCTGCCGCTGAATTTTTTACAGCAGAACTTTCTGCCGGTTTATTTTTATAGTCTGTTAAATAGAATCCACTGCCTTTAAATATCAATCCTCCTCCGCTCCCGATGAGTCTTCGTAAAGTATTCTTTCCACAATTAGGACATTCTTTTAACTTTTCATCCTTCATTGATTGGTATACATCAAACTGGTGTCCGCAATTTTCACATTTATATTCGTATGTAGGCATAATTATAAATTACTAAGCTTTTAAAAAATCCTTCTTAACCTTTTCATATTCCTCCTGAGTTATCAGGCCTTCTTCGAGCGCTTCCTTATATTCCTTAAGTTTATCTTTTGAAATATAGATCTTCGCATTGTTGCCGGCAGCTTTTTCTTTATTGTCCGCAGATCCATTTTCATTCACCAACAGCTCATTTATTCTCAGCGACCTTTTATTGCCATCACCTATAAGTCTTGAAAAGCTGTCAAGGTTATTTTTCAAATTAATAACGTTATCAATAAATTCTTTCCTGTCACTCAGAGAAATTTTATCCTCTATTTCTTTAGATAAATTTCTTAAGATTTTGTATTGGTAGGTCTCAACTTTACGTCTCGCCTCACCCGACATTTCAAATTCTGTCGGCTTGTAGATAACATCATAATAATATTCAAATATAGAAAGCATTTCAGCTAATTTGTTGGCTTTAAAAAATTGTATCTGAGTCAATTCAGCATCTTTTAGTATCTTATATCTGAGGGCATCCTTCCCTTGCTCTTCAAAAAGCCTGCTGATTAAGCGTGATTCTATTCCCAGCTGTTCGACCCTTTTAACCGTAATACCTTCCTGCTTTGTATATTTATAAATTGCTTTTGAAGATTCGGTTTCAGGAATTACATCAAAAACATCGAATATAGTTCCAAGTAAATAAGCTTTATATGCTTCGTCCAGTCTGATTTTTTCCTCATCATTCAAAGGAATGATGTCATGATAAATAAAATAATTTTTATTGATATGCAAATCAACGTTGTGATTTTGAGATAGATGTTTATAATAAGGCTTCATCTCCTCGGCAATTGTATAGGAATAGAAAAATGGGAACCCTGCCCATTCGGAATAAAATGTTATGGAGGAATTGTCTGCAGAATCCTTGAACTCAACTGACGAACCGGCAATTGAAGTTATTAAACTCTGAAATTTTTTGAATGAAGGCGTATTAGTTTTGATTCCGATATAAATTTTTTTGGCTGATTCATCCAGTTTAAAGCTGCCCGGGATTTCCCTTGTTCTCATCCATGGGAATGCTTGATTGAACATGCTTCTAATTTTGGATTCACTTCGTATAGCATCCTTGTCAAATAATATATCAGTTATATTATAATCTTCCTTTATATTCTCAAAATGTTTCTTGGCAAAGGAAAGCATTTTATTTTCAATAATCTGTGCATCTCTTTCACGGAGAATATTAACAATATCAGTCACATCAGACGCACCTAATTCCTTTAACAGCTTATTGGACAGACTCTTGATATTCTCCTGCGCAGCCTGACCTGTTCCGACGTATCTTAAATAATATTCACTGCTGACTTCATCAGGTTCATACATCATCAGGTTAAAGCTTGTCTCCTGCTTTTGTATAAAATACCTGTATTTTTTTTGAAAGTTATTCTTCAAAACTCCGAGGTTGCCTGTAAGTTTGTTGAGGTCTGAAATTAGTCCTGAAGATAAAATTTTATCGTTTGCCGTTTTTTCTCTGGTTTCAATCAGTGCCAATATCCGCAGGGAAATTTCCCTGGCATAATATCTTGATTTAAGCTTAATCAGCGCATTGTAATACTCTTCCATAATATTAAGAACTTTTTCAAGAGACCCAACCATTGCTGATTTCCGCAATACATTTATTTTAGAACGAGATTCGTCTTCCTTCAGCTCCTGAAATTTCCTCCGGAATTCTGCATCAAGTTTTGTAACTAGTGTCTGAAGGTCTTTTATTTCTTTTTCATATTTTGGAATATAGTCGAAGTTACCATCTGTTAAAATAAATTGTAATCTTCTTAACAGATTTATTGCATAGAAAACTCCGCGTGTCGAATCATTAACAAGTGAATTTATCTTTCTTTCAAGATTGCCAATCAAATTTCTTTCGCGGTCACCGATGAGTGACTGTATATTTTTCGATCTGTTTGAAAATATTTGAGACAAGAACATTCCCTGACGGTTTATATCTGTATCATCCTTAAAATTCGTATCAAACTTCATCTTTTCACTAAGCAGGTAGGCTGACCAGTTAGCGCCGCGTTTGCCGCTGATAAGATCATTTTGTAAATTCGTTAAGAAAGTCTTTATGTTGGACTGAATGGAAGTTTTTTCACCGCTTTTATATAGTGAATCAAGTAACTGGAATTTATTTTTTGATTCCAAAAGTCCAAGCTCCGGAAGGAATTCGTTAATCAGGTAATTATCAACATCGCTTTGGGAGCCTTCTGCATAGGTTAAATAATAATTTATTATATCTTCGCAAAGCTTATAGGCACATGAAATAATAATCCGATCGACAGGTATTGAAATCATTGCTTGTCCAAGGGTTGAATATTTCCTTGAATAGGTATTGTCTGTTATGGAATTGTCATCAGGCCACAATCTTTGTTTATATTGTACAAGATTCACCCTTACACCTCGTTTATAATTTGCAAAATCCGAATTTGAAAAATCCTGAAAGATAGTATCCGCAAGCATTTTATAAATATCCCTGTTATTCTGGTCGGAAAGGGAAAGATTTTTCGAATTTTCACCGTCAATTATGTAAGTATCATCAAATACTCCCGGTTGAAATTTATGGGGTTCATTCTTTTTCCAGGATACTTCAAAAGTATTTTTAAGGTTGTAGTATTCAAATTCTTTTAATGCGGCATACCCGTTTGCAAAAACTCTTTCCTTCCCGTATGATTGATATATTTTAGGAAGTACAATATAGCAGGTTGATACTGCCTGATTTCTGAAAATACTTCTTATCAGAAAACCCATGTCAATAAGCATTCCTGAACCTGTTCCTCCGCTTACCGAAGTAATAACATATACATTTATCTTGTCCGTATTTACATTCTTTATCTTATGCAGTTCCTTTACCATATTAATCGAACGTGAATCAGTAATTCTTGATTTGGCAGCAGTCAGCTTTGAAACTATTTCGTCATAATTATGAAAGAATGCCAACCGTGCGGCAGGTCTGATTTGTCCGGCTCCGGTATTCATTGTACCGAGCTTTGCAATTTCTCCTGTTGTACTCAGCCATTCCTTGATATGGGGGACATCCTGAATCCTGTAAATATAATCGGAAGGATTTACAGGGTTGAAAATTTTTTCAGCGGGGTGAAAATCAATTTCATTAATTAAGTAATCTCTTTCCCTTGCTATGCCGCTCTCTTCGGAAGGAGCATTATCAGTATCAATATATAAATAAGAAATTATCGGGAAGTCATTTATAGAACCGTATTTCTCTACAAACTGTCTTCGTATCCTCAATAATACTTCCTTGCCTGTTCCGCCCAAACCTATAATTATGGTCGGCATAAGTTCCTGAGTTTTCAGCTCAAGCTTCTCTTTGGCAGATATGTCAAGTATAAGATTCTGGTCCGAAAATTCCGTATCTATATTTATTTTACCTTCCATATAATAATCAGCATTAAAATATAAACATACTAATAGTAAATAAAATTGTTACAATTCGACAACACTTTCCCCTCCATCAAGGTTAATAATATTTCCTGTCATCCAATGTGAATCCTGTTTGTAATTATCAACAATAAAAGATGCAATTTCTTCAGGTCTTGTCAGCCTGTGTTCTGGATTTCTTTGAATAGCATTATCCATTATAGCCTGACTGTTTGGAATCTTTTTTAATGCAGGAGTTGCGGTTACACCCGCGCGTATTGAATTCACAGAAATACCTTTCATTCCTAATTCCATAGCGAGCTGCCTTACATAGGATTCAAGGCATGCTTTCGCAGCTGATACTGCGCCATAAAACTCGATTTGCTTCGAGCCTCCGGACGAGGTCATTGCATAAATTTTTCCGCCTCTTTCCATTAAATTTTTGCTGACTAAATCCTGAGTCCAGTATATAATGCTATTTGCCATTACATCCAATGTCATTTCAATCTGCTTCTGAGTAACTGCATCAATCGGATTGGAATCAATAAAATGCTTTAAGGTCCCAAAAGCCAAAGAATGAACTAAAACTCTTAACGTACACTGGTTATCTTCTTTTGAAAAAATATTTTCAATTTCCTTAATTATTTCAGAGCGTTTTACAGAATCCGCAGCATTTACATTGAAAAAATGCATACTAACTCCACATTCTTTAATCTCATTTTTCAAAACTTCAACATCAGGCATCGTTGTTGCCCGGTCAAGATGCACACCAATGATATTTACGCCATCTCTGGCAAGCGCTAAGGAAATTGCCTTACCGAATCCACTCGATGAGCCGAGAATCAAGGCATAATATTTTTTCATGAAGATACTCCTGAGATTATCCGGAAAAGTTGTAATTTATTTGGATTTGACTGCTATAATAGTCATTATCAAACTTATTATAAATAGAAAAATCACAACAATCATGAACGAAGCTGCAGACCAAAAGCCTGCTACCATTCCCCATATGATAAATATCCATATAATTGAAACGATGAAAAATAAATTCCAGCTTAGTAGTAATGATTGCCGGGTTGATTTTTTCTTATGAAATGTTTTAAAGAGGGTTATGACAAAAATATAAAAAAATAATCCTAATCCTAAAACTGTTAATATAATATAAATGAACAGTTTAGTGTTAGTCAAGGTATTTTCCGAAATTGGTGAAACTAATGAAGAATCAATTTTCTTAACAGTGTCAACAGGAATAGTTACCGGCGATGTTTTTTTATCTTGTGCTGTATCAATTGGTAGGCTGTTTTGGACCTTGCCTGCAGTATCATTCAACTTCATGCGGGTGTCCTGATTTTTGATACTGTCGCTTGTTTGCTTTGGAGCTACAGGGCTATTTTTAGGTGCGATTGAAAAAGATGATGCGCATATAAATACTAATAAGGCTACAATAATGAAAGAACTTATTTTCTTCATTCCGGATGTTGAGTTAGACTTTTTTTAAATTATCAATAAAACTTGTGTCATAATTATTAGAAAGAAATTTTTCATTGACCATTATCATCTGGTGAAACGGAATAGTAGTTTTAATTCCTTCCACAATGAATTCATCCAGTGCCCTGCTCATCTTTTTAATAGCTTCATTCCTGGTTGGAGCATGAGTAATTAATTTACCAATCATTGAATCATAAAAAGGAGGAATTCTATAACCCGTATAACAATGTGTATCTACTCTGATTCCATTACCTCCGGGCTGATTGAATGCAGTAACAAGCCCTGCAGACGGCCTGAAATTATTGGCGGGATCCTCCGCATTAATCCTGCATTCTATTGAATGACCTTTAAACTTTAGTTTTCTCTTTGTTAATTTCTCGCCATTTGCTATTCGAATTTGTTCACGGACAAGATCAGTTTCAGTAACTTCTTCAGTAACAGGATGTTCCACCTGTATACGTGTATTCATTTCCATAAAATAAAAATTTTTATTCTTATCAACTAAAAACTCAACTGTTCCTGCTCCTAAATATTTTACAGCCTGAGCGCCGGTAATAGCTGCTTCGGACATTTTTTCCCTTATCTCTTCATTAATAAAAGTAGATGGAGTTTCTTCAATCAGTTTCTGATGCCTGCGTTGAATTGAGCAGTCTCTTTCACCCAGAGAAATTATATTTCCAAATTTATCTCCCAATATCTGAATTTCAATATGCCGGGGTCCTTCAACGAATTTTTCCATATATACATCATCATTTCCGAAAGCTCCGGCAGCTTCAGTTTTTGCGGTTATAAAAGAATTTTCCAATTGACTTTCCTCACGGACAATTCTCATACCTTTTCCTCCACCACCTGCAGACGCTTTAATGATCACCGGAAAACCTATTTCTTTCGCTATGGTTTTGGCTTCTTCAATATCTTTAATAATACCATCACTGCCCCGGATCACAGGGACCCCGGCTTTTCTCATAGTATCTTTTGCAAACGATTTATTTCCCATTGCAGTAATCATTTCAGGAAGAGGTCCGATAAAATTAAGCTTTGAATCTATGCATATTTCTGCAAAGTCAGCATTCTCTGCCAGAAATCCGTATCCCGGATGAACAGCATCAGCATTTGTAATTTGTGCTGCAGAAAGGATGCGCGATATATTTAAGTAACTTTCTTTTGAGGCAGGCGCGCCAATGCAAACAGCTTCGTCGGCAAATCTTACATGCAGGGAATCTTTATCCGCATCCGAATATACAGCGACGGTTTTAATTCCCATTTCACGGCAAGTTCGAATAATCCTCAGAGCTATTTCTCCTCTGTTGGCAATGAGTAATTTTTTTATCATTTAATAGTATTCGATGAAATCAACTTGTTTGTTGTTAAGAGTTTGAAAAAAAATTAACTTTTTTCAATCAGGAAGAGTGGCTGGTTATATTCCACAGGCTGGGCATTTTCTACCAAAATTTTTGTAACCTTCCCTGAAATGTCGGATTCAATTTCATTTAAGAGTTTCATGGCTTCAATAATACATAAAATTGAACCGGGAGAAACTGTACTTCCTACATTTACATAGGCATCTGCATCCGGTGAAGGGGCGCGGTAAAAAGTCCCTACCATAGGAGACTTGACCTCAAAGATATTTTCGGAATTTTCAATTTCTTTTGTAACAGCTTCCGGCTTTACCTGGTTAGGTTTTATTGAATTATCTTCTGTTGAATTTTGATTATGTGAAATATTGGCAGGGGACAGGTTTGCGAGAACCTTTGGCTTAGGTTTTGACAATTTTATTCTTGTACCTTCTTCTTCAATTTCAATCTCTGCAATATTACTTGTATCTAAAATTTTTATAATTTTCTTTAAATAATTTAAATCCATTTTCATAAAATATTGTAGTTTAAGGTTCTTATCAGGTTATATCTTTGCTCTTTCGATATATTCTCCGGAGCGGGAATCAACTCTCAAGGTATCTCCTTCATTTATAAACAGAGGAGCATTGACAGTTGCTCCGGTTTCGACCACTACAGGTTTTGTTGCGCCGGTTGCAGTATCCCCTTTAACACCGGGAGGAGCTGAAGTAACCTTTAAGAAAACATGAGGAGGAATTTCGACTGACATCGGTTTTGAATCATGAAAAAAAATCTGGATTGTTTCCCCTTCTTTCAAAAAATCACCGCTTTTTCCGATGAAATTATTTGTCAGGGTTATCTGGTCATATGTTTCGTTATCCATGAATACATAATCTTCTGAATCTCTATATAAGAATTGATAAGTCCCCGAATCAAGACGTTCAATTTGAACATCTTCACCCGAGCGGAACCTGTTTTCAATAGTTTTTCCATTTTTCAGGTTTCTAAGCTTCACCTGGTAAAATGCCCTGAGATTTCCGGGTGTCCTGTGTTCTACAGAGACGACGGAGTGTAAATCATTGTTAAATTTAATGATTACGCCTGATTTAAGATCGGATGTCGTTGCCATAAATGTAATTATATCGTAAAATTATTTAATTTTGCTGGTATAACAAAATACTCAAATAACCTTGTAAAATCAATTAACAGATTTTAACAAAATTGAAGAAAAAATCCATTTATTAAAGCAATTCTGCTTAAAATAGGGCGTAAAATTGCTCAATATGTCTAACTTTGGAAAATTATAAAAGTGTATACTTTAAGCAAACTTTTTTCCATTAAGCTTTAAAATCCAGGATAGCTGCCCGATGTGCATAGGTTCATGCCGGATTGCATGAATTATAAGTGTTCTTTTACTTTTTGATCCTCCAAAACTTGCTCCCAGATTGTTATCTTCATCAAGCTGTTCATCTGACAGTCCCTTTATAATGTCGAAGGCCCGGGTATGTACTTCTTCCAGCTTATTAAGAATTTCTTCATAGGGAGGCTTTTTTTTTATATCTTCAGGTTTGCCGCCAAAGCCATATTCATTTATCCAATCTATATTCATATTTTCCCCTCCTATGCCTTCAACTACCAAAAAATGTTCTGTCCAGACAAGATGTGCCACAATCCAGTATGCACTATTAAACTTAATGCCGTCTATTTCTATTTGCCTGTTCATATCTATATCCTTTACAGGAGCAATAAACATTTTTGAAAGATTCCTGACTCCTTTATAAACTTCAGCCAGAGTTTCGGCTTCCGATCTCTTCATAATTTTTTATTTTATAATTTGCAGGAAAACAAAATGTTATATATAGCCCTAACTAACAAGACGAAAATGATGTGCGCAGGTTGCGAAATTGGTTTTGATGAGAGAGATTCTTTATTCCACTTCTTATTTATTTCTTTACTTTTATTTTTCATCATTTTCCACATCTGTTTCGCCTCTTTATTCTATTCTCTGGTATCTTTATTTTGTTGTCCGGCGATTTAATTCTGCTGTCTCATGATTTTATTCTGTCCTCCGTTAATTTTATTCTGTCCTCCGTTAATTTTATTCTGTCCTCCG
>JBBSDT010000054.1:0-12986 GCA_038240405.1 Ignavibacteria bacterium | reverse complement strand
CTCTTTTCTTTTACTAAAAACAAACTATATGAGAAACAATCAAATCTCAAATGAATCCTCCTATATCGTATCCGGTGAAGTCATAAAAATTTTAGAAAGAGAATCAAAGTATGGCAATTTCTATTATGATGTTCACTTTAAACTTGTAGCAACTGGAAGTTTTGTAAGGAGTTGCATCTATACAAGATGTCGAAATTATACCAACTGGACCGGACTATTGGAAGTCGGAAACATCTTAGATAATCTTCAACTCTTTGAAACAAAATATCATAAACTTTTCGTAGATGCTGATTCTTTTCCGGTATTGATCCGGAGAGGTAACCTTGAGGCAATTAAAAAAATACAGCGTATTGAAAAATTAAGTGATCCGCAGCAATCTCTTTTTGATTCGAGGTTATCAGTATGAAAAAGATTTTGGAAGAGGCAACAAATGAAAAGGATTCAATTCAGAATAAAATTAATCAATGTATCGATTTGTCATTAAATGACTTACTGGTTTCTCAAATACATTTACCAAAACAATTATGCGGGGATTTAATTTTTGATAATGAACTTGTCATTTTATTTGGAAGCACAGGACTGGGAAAAACAATTTTAAGTTTTCAGATAGCGGACTGGGTAAGCAAAGGTATTAGTAATGAACCATTTCAAAATGAGATTGGAGAAATGAAAGTTTTATATATAAACTTAGAAATGTCAAATGCACAAATAAAGAAAAGATGTTACAATGAAAATTTAGGAAATTGTCAATTCTCAAATAACTTCAGGATCATTACAAGGGTTATTTATGAAAATGAATTTGAATTATCAAGACTTATTGAGGAAAAAATAATTGAACATAATCCAGGCTTTGTAGTCATAGATAACATTTCATTTATTGTTGCAAAAAGGGAGGAAAGCGAATCAGTAAAATTGTTAATGAAAAATTTGAATGAACTGAAAACAAAGTATAATCTTTCAATATTGGCAGTCGGACATACTCCAAAAGTTTCAACTAACTTTGAACTTGAGTTAAGACATTTGGCAGGAAGTTCAAATTTATCAAATTTTGCAGATGGAGTTTTTGCACTTGGTAAATCTTGTAAGAGTCCGGAAACTAAATATTTAAAGATGTTAAAAAATAGAGGGAGTTCCGGAAATGAAATGGTTTTTGAACTTAATCTTATCAGCGAAACGAATTTTTTACATTTTGACTTTGTAGGTATGAATTATGAATCTGAACATTTGAAAAAATATATGGGTGATGAATTGGAGAGTGAGATAATGGAGTTTAAGAAAAAAGGAGATTCAATTGGTAACATTGCAAACAAGTTAGGTAAATCAAAAGGAGCTATTCAATATTACATTGATAAACAAAAAAAACAATTAGAATCTTGAGATTATCGTATCAAGTCGTATTAATAGTATTAAATCGTATTAAAAGTATTAATTGTATGATTCCGTATATATTGTATTGTCTGATACAATCGTATTAAAATTATGTTATGAATCAATTCAGATTTCAATTAGAAAAATATACCGGAGGTATGAGCCGGTATACTTGCCCAAAATGTAAGCAAAAAGGAGAGTTTACAAGATACATTGATATAGAAACCAATAAATATATATCTGACATAGTAGGGATATGTAACAGAAAAGATAAATGCGGTTACTTATTCACTCCAGGAGATTATTTCAAAACTAATAACACTGATCAAAGTAGAGTATTAACTAATACTTTTAATACTACCAATACAGTTAATACATTTGATACGATTCCATACGATAAAATATCTAAAACACTTGATCCGGACTTAGCATTAACTAAAAACAATTTTATAAAATATTTAATTAATATATTTGGTATTGATTTATCAAAAGAGCTTATAAATAAATTCAGGATTGGAACAGCAAAAAATGGATATACTGTATTTTATCAATTTGATACTGAGGGCAACATAAGAACCGGAAAAAAAATATTATATAATTCTAATACGGGAAAGAGAAAAGAAGATATTAGATTCATACATAAAACATTTGATATGAATTATAAATTGAATCAGTGTCTATTCGGATTAAATCAATTACAGGATATAAATAAAGATATTGCGATATTCGAAAGTGAAAAAACAGCAATCATAATGAGTGTTTATTTTCAGGATTTGATTTGTTTGGCAACCGGAGGGAGTGAAAATTTCAATATTGATAAAATAAACATTTTAAAGCAAATGAATTGTAAAAGTATAATGATATATCCGGATAAATCTTGTTTGATAAATGGAATGAAAAGGCAAAAGATATTTCAAAAAGACTTCATATTAAAATTGAGTTATCAAGAGTATTAGAAAAATTTAATACGGTTGATACGGGTAATGATTTAGCGGACTATTTAGAATTTGATAATTCTTTTGACTGGGCTTTAAGTTCTGAAGGTTATCCTATATTTTGGAATTATGAAGATAATTAGTAATACCAATAATACAATTAATATACTTAATACATCTAATACGGTTTGATATGTTTTAATACGCTTAATACAGCTAATACAAATTAATACGGTTGGAATACGGTATGAATAACACACTAAACGGAACATTTCAAAAAGGCAATGAAATAGCAACTGCAAAAGCCGGAAAGAAACATAATGCTACAATAGTAAAAGAATTGTTATCGAAAAATATTTCAAATGTAGATAATAGATTATATGAAATAACATTGGAATTACTGAACTCTAAAAGTATAAAAATTAGAGCTTTTGCCTGGAAGGAGCTATTAAAATATAGATTACCAGTTAAACCAATAATAGAAACCGATCCGGTATCTCAAATTAAAGTGGTTATTTGCACACGAGAGGAGAAATATGATGAAAACAATAATATCCCATAAAAATATATGGTTATATACTTTTCTTGTGTGTATATTCAAGAGTGAAACCAATTCTAATAAAAAACTACGAAAGAGAAATTCAAAAGAAAATTATCCAGCTGGAAATAAGGATGAGAAAAGCCCAATATAATTCAATTAGAGAAGCAATATTCAAACAGATAGAAAAACTTGAAAAAGAATTAAAGTATTTGCAGAAATGAGAACCGGCAGACCTAAGAAATTTACAAAGTCATACATTGAGGAAATAATTAGTAAAATTGAAAATTATATTGATGAAACGGAAATCCCAATTGTAGTAGAATTTTGTTATAAGAACAATATTCGTAAACAGAGGCTTTATGATATACCGGAGTTTTCGGACTGTATAAAAAGACTGATAAACAAGAAGGAAGCACAATTAGAAAGATTAGGTCTGGAAAAGAATAATACTATGGCTATTTTTTCTTTGAAACAATTAGGCTGGAGAGATACTCAGGAAATTCAACACTCATTTAACCCTGAGAAAGCAAAAGAGGAAATACAAAATATTTTCTTAACCGGATAATAAACAAAAACCGACAAAAACAGACATTTTTGCAAAAATACAATGATTATAAAACGTCAGGAAAACGCAAGATAAGTTAAAGAAATCCCAAGTTTTTTCAGTCTATAAAGAAGCTTCGAAAGTTACTCTTAAAATGCCTGTATTTACGTTTTAAAGCCTCAAGGTTCAATTTAAATGCAATCCATAGGAATAAAAAAAAGCCTTAAAATATTATGATGTTTTAAACAAATTGAATTGATTTAAAACTTTCATAAAAGCAACTTGTAGTAAATAAATTTCAAACAGTGAACAAAATAAGTTTAATATTACAAAGACCTGTTACGGTTTTGAAGGTTATCACTGACCTGAAATTTTCCTTAACGGGTTTTTTGTTTATAAAAAACAGACTTCAAAAAAGTAAGTTAAGCGGGTTTAAGAAAGTTCATACCAAATTTCACACTGGTTCACACTCTATTTCACACTCTAATTTAGTGATCCGGTAAATGAACTTGATAAGTGTTTAAGTTCTTTAAAGTTCTAAAAGAGGCTTGAAATCAAAAAATCAAAGCAATATATTGGAGTAAAAATAGGCAGTAAAAAGGAAGGGTGGGTGAGTGGCTGAAACCAACGGTTTGCTAAACCGTCGTACGGGTTAAACTGTACCGAGAGTTCGAATCTCTCCTCTTCCGCAAAAGAAAAATAATTACAATGCTTTTAAGTTTATAAAAAAAAAGCCATCAAATTGATGGCTTTTTTTTTTATAGGATTTAATTTCTATTTATTTTATTAACATCATCTTTTTAATTTTACTTACCCTATTACCGGAATTAGTGTAATCGATTTTATAATAATAAATTCCGCTGGACAAATTTGATCCGTTGAAGTCGATCCCCTGATAACCACCATTCTGGAATTCATTTACTAAAGTTACTAGTTCTTTTCCTTCGATATTAATGAGTGAAACCGTAACATAACCATTTTCAGGAATTTCATAATTTATCCTGGTAGTTGGATTAAATGGATTGGGATAATTTTGTGAAAGAGTAAATTTTTTCGGTACATCGATTACAATTTCCTCATTTAACAAATGAAAAATAAAATTACTATTAAAATCAACTTGTTTTAGCCTGTATGAGTAAGTTCCTGAACTTAAATTTCTGTCGATAAACTTGTAATCATGACCCTGATTTGAATTCCCATATCCTCTTAATGTCCCGATGGTGATATAAGGTAAATCTTTTGGATCCATATCCGAAGCCTTGTCAAGGTTTACTCTCTGAACTTCAAACCTGTCATTATTTATTTCTCCTGTTGTAGCCCAATCTAAAATTACTTCATTTTTTATCGTCGTAGCGACAAAATCTGTTAATTCCACCGGTAGCGTGGTTTCCGCAGTAATTGTTCCCGCCATAGAAGGTGCATGAAATTCACAAACATAATTATAGGTTCCTGCAACGGAAATAATATATTCAAAAACAGGTGTTCCGCTATTTAATGGAGCATTCCATGGTGCAGCCCCCGAAGGTAAAGAAGTTCCCGGAAAAACTCCATCACAGGTAGTAGTATGATTTCGGGAACCAAGCCATGTCCATGTGATAGTGTCTCCAACAGTTACCGTTACACTTGAAGGTGTAAACATAAAATCCTGAACGGTTATATTTATATTGTTGGAACGTGCATTAGTAACCAGGATAAAAAGAAATAATAATGTTAATTGAATCTTAATTTTCCATCTTAAATTTTTAACAGGGGTAATCATAATTATACTTTTTAAATTGTTAAAAAATATATTTTATTTAATTAATATTAATTTCTTTGTTTGAGTCAATAACTGAGAATTCTTCTGATAGTAGTTAATTCGGTAAAAATATATCCCTGAATTCAAATCTCTGCCGCTAAAGTTCAGACTATAGGTACCGGACTTAAGCTCTTCATTTACTAACTGCCTGACCTCTTTCCCAAGCGAATTAAAAACGGTCAGACTGACGAATCCTTCAGATGGTATCGAAAAATTTATTTTAGTTTCCGGATTAAACGGATTTGGATAATTTTGTGATAGGGAAAAATTATCTGCAACGGATGAAATATTTTTTACTGATGTGGAAATGCCTGCCCAACTTTTTGTTACTCTGATTCCATCAATTCTTGCAATTGGTGCTCGCGTTGAAGTTCCCTGTCGTAAAGCAATCCTGCCTATGTTACCCGCATCTCCGGATGGATATGTTAATGGTCCTACTGTAGGTGTCGGCTCCGTTGTTGGAATACCTGATGGTAAAACAAACAGACTTACTTCGTCATTATTTGTACCCCCAGTCACAAATGTATACTTCAGGACCACGAGATATGTTACCCCTAACGAATAATTTCCGGTAGTCCATATTCCGGGAGTTGTCGTATCCGTTCCAGCGCCCTTAGTAATTCCAAAATTAATATTTCCACCATTAGATCTTAAATATACTCTTCCTGAATAGAATGTTGTTGATGTCGACGGTAAGAATGCCAGAAAATAATCTCCTATTTGAGCAGAAGTAATATTAATCATAAAGGATGCATAAAAAGATCCTATACTGTCAGATCCGGACAAGCTCTTATAAGCATCCTGTCCGCTTGTAGTTACGGAAGTTGCATTGCCTATATTAGATAGTGGGTAGCCTGCATAGGTTAACCCTGGAGTAGAAACTGTTAAAACATTTGTTGAACCTCCACTGAAAGACACCCATCCATGGGCTCCAAGTGAGTCTCCCGCGGGATAATTAAAGTTTTCGTCAAGCAGACTCTGAGAAGATGAAAAACCGGAAAAGCAAAACATTAGAACGAATAATAAAATGAAACAATTTGTTAATCTTAATTTCATGTGTTATTTATCTCCTGATTTTAATTAATTACATACTCTTGTGGAATGTGAAACCTGATTATATTAGTGAAAATATTACAAATTACCAATACAAATTTTAATTACAAAAAGATCTTAGCATAGTGGGAGAATTTCAAAAAAATTAGTTTAAATCATAAAATCTTTATTTAGGTATTTAAACAAAAAGTGAGGATTTAATCCTCACTTTTTGAAGTAGATTAAAAAAAAATATTTTTATGGTCTAATTTCGCTTACGAAATTGGAAGAATTATTAAAGGAGATTATCAAATCGGATAAATCTATGAAATTATCTCCATTATTATCCGTATTAACATACCCTGTTATAAAATTTGAAGCATCATTGTAAACTGCAATCAGATCCGAAAGATCAACTGTACCATCCTGGGTCGGGTCACCATTGTACATGGCAAATATGGTTCCTAATTGGATTTCGTTATTGCCAAAAGCCTGGGATGCCGCACTGGTAAAATTATAGCTGCCCTGAGTCATTGAAACGAAAGGCTCACCTCCTGATTTACTCCAGGTATTTATTCCATTCCTGTATATAGGAAGGTTCCTATATCGCGCTTCTAAATAATATGTACCTGTAGGTGCATTTGCGAATGCATAGTTACCGATCAAACTGACAGAATCAACAACTGCTATGGCAGAATCAACTATTGCAAAAGGACTTGTATTGTGGTGTAAATAAATATCCACAGTGTCTTTCCTGGTTAGCTGTGAAGTAGAAATATCATATAACCCCTGAACAGCTATTTTTACTCTCTCCACTATTGGATATGACCACGAAGTTGTCACGAGAATGCCGTCAACAACTTCCGAGGGAGCTCTCGTGTTGGTACCCTGTCTTAAAGCGATCCTACCAATACTGGATGCATCTGATGAAGAATAAGTGATTGGACCTACAGTTGGCGTAACAGGTTCCGTTGCCGGAAGACCGGAGGAAAATACAAATAAGCTCACCTGATCATCCGTTCCTGTTCCGGGATTGAAAGTATATTTTAAAACGAGAAGATAAGTTACTCCGAGAGAGTAGGTTCCAGTTGTCCAGATACCTGCAACCGATGTATCAGTACTTGAATTCCCCTTTGTAATTCCAAAATTTAGATTTCCGCCTCTAACCCGGGCGCTAACTCTTCCTTCATAAAAAGTCGTGGAACCTGTTTGCAATAATGCCAGGAAATAATCCCCCTGAGCTTTGGCGCTATCTACTCTTACCATGAATGTTGCGTAAACGGAACCCGTACTATCATGGTTGGTTAATTCATGATATGCATCCTGTCCTGTGTTAGTTAATGTGGTCGCATTGCCAATGTTGGAAAGTGGATAACCTGCATATGTAAGACCGGGAGAAGTTACTAATAGCCTGTTTATCGAACCTCCTGAATGTGAAGTCCATCCGTGAGCGCCCAAAGAATCACCTGCAGGGTAATCAAAGTATTCAATAAATCTTATTTGTGCAAAAGCACTTGAAGTAAGTAAGATGAAACAAAAAAATAAAAATAATTTTTTCATGAATGTTTTTTTAAATTGTTAGAAAATTATTAACTTTAAAATTTGGGAAAAGTTTATGCAATTTCAAATTTATACAACATATAACTTAATTTTAATTAAATCAATATTAGAAATTTTAAATTATTGTAAAGTTTTATACTTAAAAGCTAAAAAGCCTGCATTAGCAGGCCTTTTTAGCTAAATAACTCAAATCCTATTTTATAAGAAGCATTCTTTTTGTGCTTTCAAATCCTGTGCTTCTGAGGGAATAAAAATATACCCCACTTGATAAGGCAGAGGCATCCAAAATAAGAGAATAGAATCCTGTCTCTTTTCTTTCATTTACCAAAGATTTTACTTCCTTTCCGGAGATATCATACAGGGTTACTGAAATTAACCCACTTGCAGGAACCTGATAATCGATCCTTGTTACCGGATTAAAAGGGTTAGGATAATTTTGTAATAAAAGATATTTATCAGGCTGCCCAACTGTGATTTCTTCATTTAAAGGATAATATTTAAAATCTCCGTTATAATCAATTTGCTTCAGCCTGTATTTATATATTCCCGAATTTAAGTCTTTGTCAAGAAAAGTATAATGTTTCTCTAAATTTGAATTACCGGCTCCTATACTAAACGCTATTTTTGTCCAAATTTCATAACCATCTACCATTCTTTCAACATCAAATCCATGATTGTTATTCTCAATCTCGGTTACCCAGTTCAGACTTACATTTCTTTTGTCTAAGGTGGAAGTAAATGCTGCAAGTTCAACAGGAAGAGCAGTATTCCAGGAGGTTGACACAGAAATGCCATCCATTTTTAATTCCGGTGAAGAACTTGTTGTTCCCTGTCTTAATGCAAATCTTCCCAGATCAGATGGATCGTTTGCCGTACCGGTAATTGGACCGATAGTCGGGGTGGGTTCGGAATTTGGAATTCCTGAAGTAAAAACGAACAAACTTACCTGGTCGTCAGTGGTTGTGACTGTATTAAAAGTATATTTCAATACAAGAAGATACGTTATTCCTGTTGTGTAAACAGAATCCCCGTAAAATATTCCTCCCGAGCCAGCTGTAGTTTTACTAATACCAAAAGCAAAATTCCCATTGGACGCTTTTTTTACATAACATCTACCATAAAATCCTGTTGTGCTTGTGGAGGAAAGAAATGCGCAAAAATAGTCCCCTGCTGCTTTTGCGCTATCTACGTTAACCATAAATGAAGCATATAAACTGCCGGTGACCCTAGGGGTTGTAAACTCCTTATAATCATCCTGACCTGTGGTTGCTAAAGTAGTTGCATTGCCAATACCCGACTGTCCATATTCCGGATACACAAGTCCCGGAGAAGTAACCAATAACCTGTTAACTATTCCACCGCTAAAGTTAATCCACCCGTGCGCTCCGATTGAATCCCCGGATGGATATTCGAAATTCTCTTCCAGAATCTGAGAGAAAATTTTTGTGGACATCACCATCAAACAAAACACCAAAAATACCTTTTTCATTGTCATAAAGGTTAAGTTTATAAATAATTTCCTCTACAAACTTAATCTCAATCCTAACAAAATTCTAACAAACGCTTAGATACCAAAATTCTGAAAATGATATAAATGAAGTACCTGAATATTCAGATCTTCTCAATAAAAAGGAGGCTGAATGGACATTCAGCCTCCGGTGTTCTTCCTTTCCTTAATAATATCCCTAGTCTCTTGAAATATTATAATGTGGTTTTGGTATTCTAGTACCCGGTTTTACCTGGGATTTTATTTTTCAATTTCTGTAATCAACTGTTTGGCTTTTGAAAGCTTTGTATGGCCGAGGTAATTAATTCAAGGGGGCAAGTTTTGTTTTTCATATTGAACTTCTTTAACAAAGATAATATAAATTTTATTTTTGCAATATGTAAATCAATAAAGAAAAAATTTGATTTTTTTTCAGCTTGGGAAATGAAGGTGAGTATGTAGAGTGAGAGTATCGTGTGAGGTACGTAATGGTCTTTGATTTTTTTGTAATGCAGATTGTTACCATTTAAAAATAAAAAGACCGGAAGGATTTTCCTCCCGGTCTTTTTAATTACTTAAGATAGTGTATTCGTATTATATATTCCTCAATACCTCTACACACTATCCATTACTTCTTACTTCACAAGAATCATCTTCTTAGTCGATACAAAGCTTTGTCCGTTAGCTTCCGCAGAAATTCTGTAGAAGTAAACTCCGCTCGATAATGAAGATGCATTGAAGTTAATAGTATAATATCCGGCAGCTTTCGGCTCATTTACAAGAGTTGCAACTTCCTTACCCGACATGTCAAATAATTTAATACTAACTTTGCTGTCGAAAGGTATATCATAATTAATCTTTGTTGACGGATTGAAAGGATTAGGATAGTTTTGTGATAGATTAAACTTATCCGGTATTCCCACGTTAACTTCATTGCTTAAGTCATAATAATGGAAGTTACCGTTAAAGTCTGTCTGTTTCAATCTGTAGTTATACTTTCCTGAACTTAATCCCCTGTCTGTAAAGGAATAGTTATGAATATTATTGGAAGTTCCGCTTCCGGTCACATTACCAATTTTCGACCATTGACTATTGACTGATGATCTTTCTACATCAAAACCTGAATTATTGCTTTCTGAGACTGTGGTCCAGTTCAAAGTAACATCCCTCAGGTTAATTGTTGAAGTGAATGCTGACAATTCAACCGGTAAGGGAACTGTAACCGAATCTCCGGCCAATGCAAAGTCAGAGAAAGTAGTCAGTCCGCTTGCCGTAAGGAAACTTCCTGCTAAGGTAGTGCTCAGACATACCCATGGAGCGGTCTCATCTGCTCTTTTTACAATATAGACGCTATCTGTATTTGTAAAAGTTGTTACATCTATGCTGATATTATAAGTGGCATATCCCAATTTATCATTTCCTGTATATGTAACTGTAAACCAATAATCGTTATAAACCACATTTGGACTAGAAATTCCTCCGCTTGGATTAGTAGCCGTTGTGTTTGGAGCAATTTCGGGAGTTGCAAGTGAGGGTGGATGTTGATTCAAATGCGAAGTAGTGCTCAATGCTCCGCCGCTAGGATTAAGATGATCTGTTTGATTAACTCCGCCGGAAATAACCGGTCCGTTACTCACAAAAGTTGGGAATGAACCTACGTTTTCCATTCCTGTACTTTTGATCTTACTAATATTATTATCTAATTCCTGAACTATATTTGTTGGTCTTAAGCCTACAGTAATCATATTTATGCTCACTAAACTATTACAGCTATAAATTCCCGGAGCTCTTACAGTATCAGTACACAGATTATTATAACTGGTAACAATAACATTATCGATCCATTGTCTGTTTCCAAACTGGCTCTTCGATCTGAATCCTATGACTACATTGGCTAAGCCTGATACGTTTGCTAAATTTACTGTTTCATGTCTCCACTGTTTCGAAGAGTCAGGAAAAAAAGCAGTCGTAGATGCAGGTCTAGTGGCAAGTGACGGAATTGAACTGTTTGCTTTATTATAAACTGTTGAGGCGCTAAAGAATGTTACTCCGCCGTTAGTTGAGACTACAACCTCCATTGAATCATCTTCAGTGGAAAATGTTCTGTAAGCTACATAGAAATCGAGTACAGGATTTGTTAGACTCGAAAGATCCATTTCGGGTGATCGCAGAACTTCTCTTCTTCCAGCCGAACCGTTATAGCAATTTGAAGTTGCAGCAGTGTCTCCAACTTTACCTGCTGGATTTACGCAAATTCCTAAGCCCCACAAGGGCGTAGTTCCAACAGCATTTTCAATTAAAGTTGTCCAGTCAACAGGGTTGGTAAAAGTCTGAACATATGGATACGAAGTAATCTTTTGCTGAACGTTTAGAAGGACTGTCAGCGTATCATTACTTCTCGTCGTATCGCCAATAAGCTGGGTAAATATTTTTATAACGTTAATCCCTGGAGTAACCGGTGTAAAAGCATTTCCGCCTGTGAAAGTAGCATTTGCAGTTCCGCCTGGAGGAATTGGTCCTGCAATGGCAGGTCCGACAGGAGCGCCACCATTCACTGTATATGATACGGGAACGACGGCTTGAGGCAGAGTTCCAAAGTTCTTGACTGTAGCTACTATATCATAACCTTTCCCAACAGAAATTATTTGACCGGGTGCTCCAATAACTGCCGATATAACCCCGACATCAATAGCCGTAGGAGCCAATGGAGGAGTAAATGTAAATACTCTGTTACTGTCTGGAAGAACTGTTGTTGAAATCGTAACGGTTGCAGTGGAGCTATTTGAAGCAGCCGCAGTAGGCCATGTTGTACCGCTTACTGATCTTATGCTGTCTATAGCTGTTGAACCAGATTTGAGGCCAACCTGAACGGTGCTAGCAACTGTTCTCGTACCTGCTGCGAAGGCTCCATAATGGACCTCCACGACATTTGATGTCTGATAAAGCCAGATTTGCATGTTGGCAATGGCAGGAACGGTTGTGCTGGAAAAGCTAAATAAATTCTTAAATTGTATTTTAAGGATTTGATTGGGAGATGAGCCCGTTCTTAAAATACTATATTTTGATCCCGCAGCAACAGAACCGTTCAGATCTCTGGAAAATGCTGCAATTACCTGTGTTTCTGAACTTGATAAAACTGAATACTGAGTGGTAGATGTTGATGCTGTCCTGAATGTGATCCAGCCGTTTGAATTTAACTTAAACTGTGTAAATGTTTGACTTCCTAAAGTAAAATTAAATCCTATATTTATTGCTGAAGAAATTGCATCGTCAAAGTTTGATAGTGTAATCGTACTATCTCCTGATAACGGAGTATAATTACCTACAGCATTTGAAAATGTATAACTGCCGACACTTTGTGCCTGGGCTGATACCAAAAGTCCCAATAGAAAAAGAGGGATAAAACGAATAAAATTTTTCATTTAGTTGTAATTAAGATTAATTAAATTGTGAATTAGAGGTTTATGTAGCTTAAGTTAAACTAAAATATTATATAATACAATAGATGAATATTCACAAGTAAAAATTTCCTGATAATATAATCAGCAATCCTAACAAAATCCTAACAAAAAGTGTATTGTGTATTGGGTATTGAATAAATTATAAATTGTATATTATAAATTGTAAATTTTTATATAATAAAAGAAGACCGGAAGAATCTCTCCTTCGGGTCCACTTCATTACTTAGAATTCCTAATTTATATTACCCAATACTCAATACT
>JBBSDT010000053.1:0-13154 GCA_038240405.1 Ignavibacteria bacterium | reverse complement strand
TTTATTTTGAAAAATTGAAAAATTCTTTGTTTCAGAATATTTCAGTTGAAATGCCTTCAGGTAATGACTGGATAGGAATAGATATTAATCTTCTCAGCAGGACGGATTACTCAAACATATCAATTCTTAACTCAAGAGTTATAAGAGCTACACACGGAAGCGGAATATGGATTCAGGCAAGAAATGATCTCTTTGATCCACCAGCCGCTCTTGATACAGTTTTATTAAGAGGTCTTATTTTTACAAACTGCGATACCGACATTGCTTTCAACAGGCAGGTGAAACGTATGACTGTTGATAAGTGTGATTTAAGCACATATTCGGTATACGGGCTTGTAAACTACACTGACCAGGATGGAACAATTGATGCTTCAAATAATAAATGGCAAACAGGCGTTGCTCCGGACACAACCGTAATTTCCGGAGGGTTATTAACAGTCGGTAATAATATAATTTCCTTTATGCCTTCTACTGATGGAATATTTATCGGAATGGGCATTGCAGGTCCGGGTATTCCACCCGGGACTACAGTAATAGGGAAGTCACCGAATACTGTTTCCATGAGCAATCCAGCAACAATAAGCGGATTTGTTCCGCAGATAGGTTTTGCATATGGATTCCATACATCCACGGATATCGTTAGAACTTCATTAAATTTTATCCGGACGGGGAATCCACTTCCATTTTCAATTGTGAATCAGGCCAATGTAAGTTTTCCTAATTTGGCTGCTGCAATAACAGGAACTACCAACGGCGGAACGATTTGGAATGTTCCTTCAGGACTTATTCCCGGGACTACAATTATCAATAAACCGTTAAAATTAATCGGACCCGGAGCAGGATTTTTAGATACTGCAAGCCGTACAACTTTTCAAACTCTGTCTGTATCAGACTTATTTACAATGGGAAGCGATTTTGCAGTTGCAGATAATTATCTTCTTGAAGGAGCTGGCCAGGTTGCAATAGATAATAGTGGAAATGTTTCACCTAATGGTGCTGCAGGAGTAACTGTAATTGGCGAGGATAATACTTTAATATTTAATGGTTCAATTACTCCATCCACCTTTTTTCAAGGAGGTAACAGATCAGATATGTTTTTTGGTGGTGGCGCTGCCCCAACAACAGCATTAACACATGTTCTCAATGGTTTAAGAACTTTACAAATCAATCGTCCAAGCGGAATTTCACTTTCAGATTCTTTAAGACTGCACAGGTTGTTATTTTTACAAAGCGGATTACTTTCTATAGACGGTCGTAATCTTATCCTTGATCCGAACACAACTATATTTGCTCCAAATCCTACAACAAGTTATGTTGCAACAAACGGTTTAGGAGAATTAAGAAAAGAATTTACGCCTTTGACACCAACTGCTTTTAATTATGTCATAGGAAACGGAGCATATTCACCTTTCGCAGTATTTTTCGGCAGTTACACCTTAGCGCCCGGAGCCTATTTAAGCGCAAGGGTTGTAAATACTAAGCATCCAAATGATAGTTGTTCAACTGATTATTTGAATAGATATTGGGTTATAACGCCAAGTGGTATAACCGGAATAAGCGCCGATACTAAATTTACTTACGTACCTGCCGATGTGGTTGGTACCGAAGCTAACATTGTCGGTGCAAGGTTAAATGGTTCTATATGGGAAGTTTATGGACCGGTAAATACAACAACCCATTCATTCGTTGCCAATAATATTCATGCATTTGGTGATTTCACGGGAGGCGGTGCAGGTTGCATTGGCGCTTCAAACACCGTTGTAAATATAAAAATAATATTACAGGGAGCCTATAGCAGTGGTACAGGATTAATGCGAACAGATTTATTAACTCATGGTATAATTCCGTTAACTCAACCCTATGCTGTATCTCAATTCAATTATCCGGGATTCGAATCTGTTCCAAGTATTCCTGCCGGAGTTGTTGATTGGGTTTATCTTGAAATACGGACTACACCAGGTGGCGGAGCGGTTTTAAATGGCAGAAGGGCTGCATTCGTTAAATCAGATGGAAGCGTGGTTGATCTTGACGGCTTAAGTCCTGTTAAGATGCCAAGCGTTGTACCTGGAAATTATTATATTGTAGTCGGACATCGAAATCATATACCAGTAATGTCAGCCACAGCAAGACCTTTAAGTCTTACCAGTATTGTATATGATTTCACAATCGGAGGTTTAGGTCAGTATTTTGGAAATGATGCAGCAAATCTGGGCGGTGGCAAATTTGGTATGTATGCAGGTGATGCTAATAGATCATTTGTTGTTTCTGCGGCTGACTATTCAGTCGTAACGAGTAATTTGCTGCAAACAAATTATAACCAGGGTGATATAAATATGTCTGCTGTTGTTTCAGCTGCTGATTATTCATTAATAACAAGTAATTTATTAAAAGCATCCAATGTTCCAAATTATCCATAAACTAAAAATTAATTAACTTAAAATATAACAATCATGAGGTTTTTGTATAAAATTTTAATAGTCCTTTTCGTTATAGGAATATTTAATACAGTTAACTCTCAAACTGTAATCAATACATTAACAAATTTTACTATAACGGGAGGTAATAAATTCAGTTTCGACATTTACACGTTGAGAACATCGATCCCGGATTTCAGAATGGGAAGCTCAAGTTATTTTATCCAATATACTGCAGGAACTTTAGCTAACCCTGTGCTTTCAAATGTAAATCCTAAGTACACCTTAGGCAGTCCTACAAATTCATATCTTCCTATGGTTTCGACTTCTCCATTTCCAACCACGACTACAGCCGTTCAGGTATTGTATGATCCATTAGGTGGAATAGGTGATGTTATAACCAATATTCCAGGTCCTTCAGGAAACGGCGAAAGAATTGCGACAGTTACACTCGACATCCTTATGCCGGTGGCTGTTGTGGTGCAATGGGACACTCTAAATTCCGCTGTCGTAAATCCGAGCTTTATAACTGCCACAAGTTCATGGAGAGGAGTGCATACGGGAATATTACCTGTAGAACTGTCCAGCTTTACTTCAAGTATTGTAAGAAATAATGTTACTCTTAACTGGATTACATCAAGTGAAGTTAACAACAACGGTTTTGATGTGGAGAGAAAAGCTAAAAACGATAATTCCGACTGGAGCAAGATAGGTTTTGTAAACGGAAGCGGCAATTCTCATGAATCTAAAACTTATGCTTATAACGATAATGGGTTGAGCATTGGAAAATATAATTACAGATTAAAACAAATAGATTTCAATGGTAATTTCAAATATTATGAATTACAAGGTGATGTTCAGGTAGGAGTTCCAACGCAATTCGAACTTAGCCAGAATTTTCCTAACCCGTTTAATCCTTCAACTAAAATCAATTTTGCATTACCGGTCGACACAAAGCTGACACTTAATCTTTATGACATTAGCGGCAGGCTTGTTTCAACATTAATAAACAATGAGCTAAGGGCTGCTAATTATTATACGGTTGTATTTAATGGTTCTAATCTTTCAAGCGGAACTTATTTCTATACAATCCGGTCGGATAAATTCAATGAAACAAAGAAAATGGTATTAATAAAATAGCTGACAAAAATTTCAAATTTATGTTTTTAATCCGCAAAGAGGAATTATAATCTTTGCGGATTTTATTTTTTACGGCAATTAAATTAATCTAAAATTACAAATATGCCATTCAGAATAGAACATGATACGATGGGAGAGGTTAATGTTCCGGCAGACAAATACTGGGGAGCGCAGACGCAGCGCTCGATAGAAAATTTTAAGATAGGCAATATTACAATGCCTAAAGAAGTTATTTATGCCTTTGCAATACTTAAGAAAGCATCTGCTCTTGCAAATAAAGAATGCAATGTGCTGAGCAATGAAAAAATGAACCTGATATCCAAAGCCGCAGAGGAAATTCTTGAAGGAAAACTGGATGACCAGTTTCCGCTTGTTGTCTGGCAGACAGGATCCGGAACACAAACTAATATGAATGTTAATGAAGTCATTGCAAACCGGGCGCATGTCATAAACGGCGGTAAACTTTCCGATAAGGAAAAAATATTGCATCCGAATGATGATGTCAACAAATCACAGTCTTCCAACGACACCTTCCCAACGGCAATGAATATCTCCGCATATAAAATTTTAACCGAACAAACTCTTCCAAAAGTAAAAAAACTTATGAAAACCATGGAAGAAAAATCCGGAGAATTCATGGATATAATTAAGACCGGCAGAACTCATCTTATGGATGCAACACCGCTGACCCTTGGACAGGAGTTTTCAGGTTATGCATCACAATTGAAACATGGAATTCAAGCAACAGAAAACACTCTTGTACATCTCTCCGAGCTGGCATTAGGAGGTTCAGCGGTAGGAACGGGCATCAACGTGCCGGAAAATTATGACACTATTGTTGCTGAAAAAATTTCAAATCTCACCGGGCTTTCATTTAAATCAGCTCCCAATAAATTCGAGGCGCTTGCCGCCAACGATGCAATCGTAGAAACATCAGGTGCTTTAAAAACCTTAGCAGTCAGTCTGATGAAAATCGCAAATGATATACGCTTACTGTCATCTGGACCGAGAAGCGGTATAGGTGAAATTCTTATTCCTGAAAACGAACCGGGATCGTCAATTATGCCGGGGAAAGTTAATCCGACACAAGTGGAAGCAATGACAATGGTCTGTGCACAGGTAATAGGCAATGACTGCGCAATTACGATCGGAGGAATGAGCGGTCAGCTTGAGCTGAATGTATATAAGCCTATGATGATCTATAACTTTATTAACTCTGCGCGTCTTCTTGGCGATGCCTGCGAATCATTTAATGAAAAATGTATAGCGCGTATTAAACCGGATTATATTACTATTAACAGGAACCTTGAGAATTCATTGATGCTTGTAACAGCTCTCAACCCGCATATAGGATATGACAATGCCGCAAAGATTGCAAAAAAAGCTCATAAAGAAAATAAAACTTTGCGCGAAGCAACTATTGAATTAGGCTTACTTACCGATGAAGAATTTTCAGAAAAAGTAGATCCGAAAAAAATGGTCGGCAAAATAAATCGTTAATTCACCTGCTGACCGGTCTTAACTTTCTAAAATCTTGTCATACTATGATACCCTCAATCGATATAGCTTTCTCCAGATTCCCTGTTCTTAAAACTGAGAGACTAATACTCAGAAAAATTCTCTTTAGCGATGAAACAGAGATATTTTCTATTTACTCCGATCCGGAAGCAATGAGGCATTTTGGAAAACATCCTTTCAAAACGAAAGTTGAAGCAGCCGGGATGATATATAAAGTGGTAAATGCGTTTCAAAACAAAGAAGGAATCAGGTGGGGCATAGCATTTAAAGATACCGAAAAACTGATTGGTAGTGCAGGAATCTGGAGACTTGATATGAGGCATAGCAGGGGTGAAATTGGATATGAACTTTTACCAAAACATTGGGGTCTTGGTATAATGTCTGAAGCGCTAAAAGAAATATTAGATTTTGGGTTTGATAAAATGGGTTTACATTCTATGGAGGCTAATATTGATCCGGAAAACATTGCCTCCGCAAAGCTTCTGGAAAAAATAGGATTTCGAAAAGAAGGATACCTTCGTGAGAGTTACTTTTTTAATAATAAGTTCTTTGATAATGTAATTTACTCTTTGCTTGATGAAGAAAGAATTTACCGGAAACCTTCAACTAAAGAAGAATAAACTCAAATTCTTCTGTCCCGCTCAAACTTTACAATAGACTACAAAAATTCTAAAGATTCGAATCTTGTATATTATTAATCGCGAAAACTATTGCAGGTTGAAATCTTTAATTCTGATAAATATATGGATAAAACAAAATTTAAAATAAACATCCTTGACCAATCGCCGGTATTAAAAGGATTCTCTTCTTCAGATGCGATTAACCAGACTATTGAGCTTGCTATCCTGGCAGACCAACTTGGTTATTACAGATATTGGGTTGCCGAACATCATAGTACGAGCTCATTTGCATCTGCAAGCCCTGAAATTTTAATTCCTGTAATTGCTTCCAGGACACAAAACATACGGGTTGGTTCGGGAGGAGTTTTGATCAGTCATTACAGCCCTCTGAAGATTGCTGAACAATTTAATTTACTTCAAAACATTATTTCCCGGGAGAATAGATTTGGGTATAGGCAGAGCGCCCGGAGGGGACTCGGCGATTATCAAGGCTTTACATACTTCAAGTGAAGATGCATTTTTAAAAACTGATCAGTTGATTAATTATCTTACTTTCTCCAGGCAAATGAAATTATATAATTCCGTAATTGCAGTTCCATCCGGTTCAGATATTCCTGAAATTTGGATACTGGGAACAAGTCCGGACAGTGCAATGTATGCGGCTGGCAAAGGTTTAAGGTATGCATTTGGAAGCTTTATAAATGACGAGCATATACTGCAGTGTTTTCAGGTTTATTATCAGAATTTCAAGCCTTCGCAATACCTGAAAGAACCGTACCTGAATCTCGCATTATTTGTAATTTGTGGCGATACAGAAACCGATGCTGTAAGAATGGCTAAGAGCTCAGAATATTGGATTGTCCATAATTTTCTCAAAGGCTTACATATTCCTTTTCCGGATGAAAAGACAGCTCTTGAATATAAATTTACTCCGGAAGAAAAAATGTTTATAGATTACAGAAGAAGGTCAGCTGTAATCGGAGATGCAAAAACCGTTTCACAACAGTTAAATGGACTTATAAAGAAATATGCAATACATGAGCTTACAGTAGTTACCATTGTTGCAGACCATGAAGACCGAAAGAATTCGTACCGGCTGCTTTCAGCATCCATGGACAATGTTCAATAATAAATGTTCAGTTCTAATGCACCTGGATTTTTTTTTTTAGGGAGGGGTGTAATATAAAGTACTTGCATTTCAAACAATCTGAACACCCTACGATACGGATACAAAATAATTCCTATATAGAATTTCATTTTATGAATTTAGTTAATAAATTATTCATTATAAAATGTATTCCCTCAAATGAATATCAGAAAAACAAAAGCTTTTATTTTGCATGACCTGAGAAAGGTGAGATTGGAAAACCGGAAGGAGGAAAAACATTAGATATGAACAAAGAGACTCGTGCCATACTGCTGGTAGCCGATATTAGCGGATACACTAAATTCATGAAATACCATACCGTCTCTATAAGTCATGCAAAACAGATTATTGTAAGACTCCTTAAAGCTATGATAAATGCTTCCGGATATCCGCTTAAGATTGCAGAGCTCGAAGGGGATGCGGTTTTTTTTTATACAAGTTTCCAGGAAAAGGATTTTGAAGAAAAAGCATCACAGGTAAAGTCACAGATCATCAGGCTATTTATGCTTTTTATAAAGAAATCAATGTCCTGACAAATATGGATGTTTGCAGCTGTGAGGCTTGTACAAGAATCGGAGAATTAAAGTTAAAGCAGGTTGTGCATACGGGAAATGTGGATTTTGAAAAGATAAACAACAGCGAAAAATTATTTGGTGTGGATGTTATTGTAGTACATCGCATGCTTAAAAATTCGGTTCCATCGCAGGAATATGTAATGATGACTGATCATGCGCATTCAAATTTTGTTGATTTCTATGGTCTTCAGCCCGAACGATTTAAAGAAAATTTTAAGGGAATAGGGGAAGTTGATACGGTAGTATTTTATCCTGACGAAATTATTAAAAAGAAAGAAGGATCAGAGCCGGATGTGTCAGGACTTTCTAATAGAGATAGAATGAAATGGAAATTTACACTATTATACGATACAATTCGTGATTTATTTAGAATAAAAAAAATCAGAGGGTCATTCAATAACATACCCGGTTAGGAGCGTTTTCTATACTATTTTTTTTTAACAAGAATATAATAAAACCAAATGGAAACCCACGAAGTAAAAATAATATCTGTTGAACCTGTAACCCATAACGTAAAACGGTTTACATTAGAAAAACCAAAGGAGTATAAATTTGAGCCGGGTCAGGCAACTGAAATTTCTGTCAATACACCGGAACTTAAAGATGAAAAAAGACCCTTTACGTTTACCTCTCTTAAGGAAAGCAAAAATCTTGAATTCACAATTAAGATCTACAGTGACCATGACGGTGTCACTAACGCTTTAGGTAAATTGGAGTCAGGTAATGAACTTATACTCAGAGATGTATGGGGAGCAATTGCTTATAAAGGTCCCGGTGTATTTATAGCGGGCGGAGCGGGAGTTACACCCTTTATTGCGATTCTGCGTCAGTTATATAAAGATAAAAAAATAGATGGTAATAAGTTAATATTTTCAAATAAAACTTCTAAAGATATCATTCTGAAGGATGAGTTCAGTAAAATGCTGGGAGATAACTTTATAAATACGATCACAGAAGAAAAAAATCCGGGTTATGAGAACAGGCATATTGACGCTGCCTATTTAAAAGAGAAAATACATAACTTCAAACAGCAGTTCTATATTTGCGGTCCTCCGCCAATGGTGAAAGCTGTGACAGATGCACTCACGGATCTCGGGGCTGATCCTCAGGCTGTAGTGTTTGAAAAATAAATTCTTTAATTGGAATAAATATGAATCTAAGCAGGAGACAGGATTTATGTTTTAAGAAAATGGCAAAGACCTGAAATTTTTTGGAAGGAATATAAATAAAGCAGCCTGAATTTTAAAATCTTTAGTGGATTTGTAATTCAGGCTGATTGTTAAATTTACCTATATACTAAAAATATTCTAAGAAGCTTTTTTATCTTCCATTTTCTTAAATTCATCTTTCGAAACTTCTTTTAACTCTTCTAATCCTTTACTTTTTAATTCTGAGTTTACTTGTATGAGATAATTTTTATAAATATCCTGAGCCTGTTTATTTGCATCTTCAACTTCAAAAGATAAATCGTCAATTCTTTCCACCTGTTGCTGTGTAGGTTTTCCTCCGAAAAAATTTACAAATTGATAAAGGTTACTGACCCTCTCTCGAATCCTTTCTTCACCTGTAATTCCTTTGCTTTCCTTTGTAGCAACACATTTTTTTCGTAAATCTTCTATCTTACTTATAAGCTCATTTCCTTTTGAAGCGTCAAGTTTACCCGCACCTACCAGCTTTTTTGTTTCATCTTTGATTTTATTCAGATTATAAACCGTTAATGCAAGATCTTCATGCATGTCATAAATTCTTCTGATAGTTCCGTTTCTAAGTACTATATCTTCTTTACTGTAAGGAGAGTTCGGATCATCAACAATATGTAAATCACTGGTATAAATTTTATCATCAATGATTAGTTTTATAACGTAAACGCCTTCATCTACCATTGGCCCGATAAATCCGCTATTATCGGGACTCACACCTAAAGCAACTTTCGGCGGCTTTAATCGCATATCCCAGGTAACCCTGTTAATTCCTTTTCGTTTTGTTCCGGGAATCGATTTCAGTAAGTTTCCTTCTTTATCATAAACTTCTACCTTAACGTCGCCTGTAACCAGCCGGTTCTTTAGGTAATAAATTATGACAGCATCACTTGCTGCTTCAGCCCCCGAAAATGTTCCTCCTTCTGTAGGAGTCGTACCGTTTGTTAATACTCCATTAATTAAATTGGGTCGTGTCGGTAGAATAGCGACATCTGTTTCCAGAATTTCCTGTGTGAGATTTCTTAGAGGTGTAAGGTCATCAATTATCATTATTCCTCTTCCATGGGTAGCAAGTAAGAGATCATTTTTTTCCGGTTGAATGGAAATATCTCTTATTTCACATCTTGGAATATTGCCGGTATATTGAGCCCAGTTTCTTCCTCCATCGATACTTAAATAAAGTCCGAAGACTGTGCCCGCAAAAAGAAGATTTGGATTCACAATGTCCTGCTTTATCTTATGTGCGTAACCTTCTATTTCATTTGATGTAATGGATATCCATGTTTTACCCAGGTCAGTTGTTTTATATATGTAAGTTTTCTTATCTCCCTGTGCATGCCCGTCAAACGTAGCAAAGGCAGTATTACGGTCATACCGGCTGGCATCAATACTTGAAACCCATGTATTTTTGGGCAGCACTGAAATATTTTTTACTACATTAGTCCAGCTCGATCCTCCGTTTTCCGTTACCTGAACATTCCCATCATCAGTCCCAACCCAGATTAAATTTGCATCAGCAGGGGACTCACAGATAGTAAATATTGTACAGTAGTTTTCCGCAGATGAATTATCGACTGATAAACCGCCGGACTCTTCCTGGTTAAGCTTTACAGGATCATTTGTCGAAAGATCCGGGGAAATTCTCTGCCAGGATTCTCCTTTATCGGAAGTCTTATACAAAAATTGTGAACCGAAATATATTGTTCCCGGATTTAATATGCTTTGATGAACAGGTGTGTTCCAGTTACATCTTAGTTTATTCTCACCCTTCATAGGCTGAGGTTTTATATCTTTGTTTTCAAAATTCTTTTTATTAAATCTGCCGATATTTCCACCCTGCCATTCCCAGTAAACGTAATCAGAGTTACTAAGATCCGGAATCACGGAAAATCCATCTCCGAATCCAACCGATTGCCAGTTCCTGTTTTCAATCCCACCGGGAAAGGTTGAAGGTCCGAACCACTGTCCGTTATCCTGCATGCCGCCGTAGACATTATAAAAAGGTTTTTCAAAATCATAGGCTACATGATAAAATTGCGACAGGGGCAAATTATGGATAAACATAAAATTATTTCCCTTATCAAGTGACATGTATAGACCGCCATCCGTTCCAACATAAATTTGCTGAGGATTTTTTGGATTTATCCACAAAGCATGAAAATCCGAGTGAACCCAGCCCCCGTCAAAAGATGGTTCTCTGAAAGACTGTCCTCCGTCATCGCTTATTGATAAATTAAAGGCAGGACGGTAAATTCTTTTTGAATTCGTGGGATCAACAGCAATAACACTGAAATAAAATGGTCGTGCTACGACATTCCCTGTTGCACTATTTCTTGCCCAGGTATTTCCTCCGTCAAGGGATTCGAATAAACCCGTATTCTTCGATTCAGCTATTGCATAAAGATGTTTTGAATCGCTCGGCGAAATTGCCAGGCATATTCTTCCAAGAAGATTATCCTCCGTGAAAGCTTTATCAATTCTTTCCCAGCTATTTCCTGCATCTATGCTTTTATACAAACCACTCGATTCACCTCCGGAGTCAAAAGCCCAGGGTTTTCGCCTGAATTGCCACATTGATGCATATAATATATCGGAGTTGCCTGGATCCATAACTATATCGGCGCAGCCGGTTTTTTCATCAATGAATAATATCTTTTCCCAGGAATTGCCGCCGTCAATAGTCTTATATAAACCCCTGTCCGGACTATCGCCCCATAAAGCTCCCGGAACTGATACATATACAGTATTACTGTTTTTCGGATCAATAACAATTTTGGAAATATGTTCGCTGTTTTCTAATCCGGTTTTTTTCCAGTTATCACCTCCATCTTCGCTCTTGTACATTCCGTCTCCGATGGCAACGGAATTTCTCATGTTTGATTCACCGGTTCCTACCCATACAATATCCGGATTCTTCTGATCGATGGTTATAGCTCCAATAGATTGACAATATTTATCAAATACGGATTTAAATACTGCACCGCCGTTTATAGTCTTCCAGACACCTCCTCCTGCGGATCCTACAAATAAAATCCTGGGATCGTTATTGACCGCATCAATGGCAGTTACGCGGCCGCTCATTGCAGCCGGACCTATTTGCCGGGCATCCAATGCACCGAAAGTAGCAGAATTTATTTTGGTCTGCGAGTATATATCCGGAATAATTAAAATTCCGGCACATAAAATTAATAATATTTTTCTCATATTTAAAATATATAATAGTAGATTGAAACTTAGTAAATTCTTTAATTATTACTGCTTCGAGTCCGGCATTTTGAATATATTATCATCAACCACGGGATTTAACTCTATTTTGTTTATTGTTATTTTTTGTGTTTGATTATTTCCCATATCTTTGATTTCCATGGACATAGGAATCATAATATCGTTGGTTTTCTGATAATTTCCATATATAACTTCCTGGTTAATTTCCTTTTCGCCGGCTTTCCGTTTGGTTGTTTGTTTTAAAATCAGATAAGTTGATGTATCAAGAAAATAGTAAGTTACGTCTCCATCCTGATCAGTTAATTTAATTTTATAAACTTCACTGCCTTCATAATCATCTTTTCCGATGAGCTCGACTTTATAACCTTTCTTACTGTAATTAATTAATTCACCTTCGATCTCTGCATTTTTCTTCATGTCTTTTAATTCTTCAGCAGGCATTTTTTCTGCTTCCTTATTTCTTTGAAAAGGATTAACAGCCCACCCTGTCTTCCTGTCAGTTGCCCGGATCATGCTCATTCCCTGGTATGTAAATTCCATTCTCGCCTTATTGTCACGTTTTATAGTCATAGATACTGGAAGGTCTTGCCCCATTCCGGAAAATGTTCCTTCATATCTTGCTGTTTTTACGGACATGAGTTTATCTGCTCCTCCCATTGCCTTGGTATGCAAATCGATAATTTCATCTACAGATTGAGAATAGCCTGCTTTTACAAAAAATAATAATAGAAGTATTGCGACATAGGTTTTTAAATTTTTCATTTGATTTTTTTATTAATTTAGGATTCGAAATTTGAATTATTCGTGTGAAAGAATATGAGTTAATAGGTTAAGGGCTTAGACGAAAATTTTCGTTCTTAAGTTGCATGAATATAACAAAAATATATAACGTATTTAATTCTTAACGCTTTCGTAATTTATCTGACCAAGTTTCCCTAAAAGCCGGAATACAACTCAAAACTCCCTAGCGCGGAGCTCCCGCTTTTCCGCAACGATTGCATTTTTCTGAACACACGAGAATAAAGAATCGGGACACGGGAACAAAGAGACGGGACACGGGAATAAAAAGTCGGGCACGAGAATAAAGAGTCAGGTCACGGGAATAAAGAGTCGGGACACGGGAATAAAAAGTCGGGACACGGTAATAAAGAAATAAAACATTGGTAAAATCATTCGGAGCATGATAACTTAGCCAATTTACAAAAGAATAAAGAAACGAAACCGGCGAATAAAGTCCCGGAGCAGAAGAGAAAAATTAAATTTAAGAAGAGAAATCTCTCAAAACTAAACCGCAAAATACTTTTTAAAGACCGCGA
>JBBSDT010000052.1:0-13187 GCA_038240405.1 Ignavibacteria bacterium | reverse complement strand
TGTTTATAAAAAATGATTGGTGTATATTTTCAAATAATATTACAGATTTGTCAGGTGAATTGGGTTTGACTGCCAATTTTTTTAAAGATAAAAAAGTTTTTGAGAAGGAAAGAAGAATTATAAAATTGTAATGTGTAAAATTATAACAAATGATTTTTAAATGCAAACGTTTTTAAAAAATATCTCTATTGATTTTAAAAATTTTTTTTTGCGTTACGGGTTTTCAAAAATATTTTCATCAATGTCGTCAAAATAAATTGTATTGTGAACAGATTAAAAATATATTTGTAAAGCCATCTTTTAAAATGAATCAGTACAGGGAAATTGTAATGTCACTTTATTGTATTTTTACCCGGAGATGAGAACTAAAACCAAATGAAAATTAAAATAGCGGTTCTGCAATTATGCGGATATAAGTTTGACCAGGAAGCAAATAAGCAAAAAGCGGATATATACTGCAGGAAAGCTAAGGCAATGAATGCAGATATTATTTTATTCCCCGAAATGTGGAATATATCTTATGAAAGCTTCGATGATTTGGTATGGAAAAAAGATTTTGATTCGCTGAATATTTCAGATTTGCTGAAAGAAAAAATACAGAAGTGGTATTCTCAAGCGATTTCAATTGACTCGGAATTTATAAGGCATTTCCAATCGCTCGCAAAAGAATTAGACGCTGCAATAGCAATTACATTTCTTCAAAAGGGTAATGAGAAGCCTTTTAATTCTGTTGCGCTCATTAACAGGCATGGAAAAATAGTATTAAACTACTCCAAAGTTCATACTTGTGATTTTTCAATGGAATCTTTTTGTGAACCGGGGCAGGAATTTACAGTATGTGATTTAGATACTAAGGAGGGAATTGTAAAAACGGGTGCAATGATTTGTTTTGACAGGGAATTTCCCGAAAGCACAAGAGAATTAATGCTGCTAGGGGCTGAAATTATTTTAATTCCGAATAGCTGTAACATGGATTCTCACAGAAGCACACAATTAAGAGCAAGGGCTTTTGAAAATATGACAGGTGTAGTATTAGCAAATTATCCTTCTTCCAAATGCAACGGTAATTCCCAGGCATATTCTCCGGTAGCTTATGATGAAAACGGAAATGAAATGAATAATTTGCTTTTGATGGCAGGTGAAGAGGAAGGAATATATATGGCAGAATTTGATATGACTTACATCCGGAAATACCGGCAGAGAGAAGTATGGGGAAATTCTTACAGAAAAGTAGGTACGTATAAATCTTTGCTTTCGGAGAAAATTCTTCCTCCTTTTCTTCGAAAAGATGCCAGAAGATAACAAATATGAATTCAGACAGATCATATTTTATTCACCGTTTCGTGTTTAAAGACTTAATCATATATCATTGAATAGTCAGGCAAATAAATCAGTTATAATTACATTAATCGTCATTTCACAATTTGCATGTACATCTCTCTGGTTTGCCGGTAATGCCGTTATATCAGACATTCAACAATACTTACATATTGAAAGCAATCTGACCGGATATATAATTACTTCGGTTCAGTTTGGATTTATCACAGGAACTTTGATCTCTTCTTTTTTTACTATCTCCGACAGGTTCTCTCCTTCAAAAATTTTTTTTGCTTCGGCAATTGCCGGAGCAGTTTCAAATCTGGGAATTTACTATTTTGCGGATGGATTTAGCACGTTAATATTATTTAGATTTTTTACAGGGGTTTTTCTTGCGGGGATCTATCCCGTGGGAATGAAGATTGCTTCCGATTATAGTGAGAAAGGACTTGGAAAAGCGTTAGGCTTTCTTGTAGGAGCTTTGGTTCTCGGAACTGCCTTTCCGCATCTGTTAAAATCCATCTCACAAAATACACCATGGAAGTATATGATTATTTTCATTTCATTATGTTCTGTAATGGGAGGAACAATTATACTTTTATTTGTACCCGACGGTCCATTCAGGAAAAAAAGTAACAAAATGAATTTCGGGACATTTATCAAAGTATTCCGGAATAAAAATTTCCGTTCTGCAGCTTTCGGATATTTTGGACATATGTGGGAACTATACGCATTCTGGACGTTTATACCATTGATATTAAATACTTTTCATTTTTATAATCCGCAACTATCAATCAATATTTCATTGATTTCATTTTTTGCTATAGCTATAGGAGGAGTGGGCTGTGTAACGGGCGGATATTTGTCTTTAAAATTCGGAAATGCAAAGGTTGCATTCTTCGCTCTTTTAATATCGGGTATGTGTTGTTTAATCTCCCCTCTTCTTTTTCAAATGAATTTCTTATTGTTTATGGGAGTTATTTTTCTCTGGGGAATGACGGTTGTCGCAGACTCACCTCAATTCTCGACTTTAGTAGCTGAAACTGCTCCAAAAGATTCTATCGGAACGGCTTTAACCATAGTAAACTCCATTGGGTTTTCTATTACAATTTTGAGCATCCAGATGCTAAGCCTCTTGCAAAGCTTTCAGGATTCAAAATACATTTACACAATACTTTTATTAGGACCTGTAGCGGGTTTATACGCTATGCTCCCGCTTTTAAGAATTCATAACTTAAAAAATAATTAAATATTTGTATTTAATAATGAAACGTGGTAAATTAATGTTAATAAAAATTTAATCATAATTGGAAAAGATACTTTGCGTCTATGATGATTTTAAATCATCAAAAAGTGAGTTTGCAAATCTCAAAGACCGGAAATGCCATTAAAGGTAAACGCAAGACTTGAAATTAATCGCGCAATAGAAAATGTATCTGCTTATGTTTTTGAACCTCTTAATGATCCGGTTTGGATCGGGGGTATCAAAGAAGCACAGCTTTTGACAGAAAGACCGATTGGTAAAGGATCAAGAGTTCATCGCCTGGCTAAATTCATGGGCAAAACCATTGATTATATTCTTGAAGTTACAGTATTCGAGCCAAACAGGCTCCTAAAAATGAAATCAGTAAAAAGCCCTTTTCCCATGGAAGTTACTTACTGTTTTGAAAACAATAATCATGGGGGAACATTTGTACAGATTAATGTAGAGGGAACTTCGAAGAATTTTTTTAAAATTGCTGACTTTCTTATAGCTCCCATGATCCAAAGGAATTTAAAAAAAGATCTGGAAAGATTAAAAAATATTTGTGAAAAATAATCCCTGGTTACATTAAGTTTCACTTTTTATAAATTAAAGTATTCGAATCCGATAATAATTATACCATATGGAAACATTAAAAGACCTCAGGCTTGCAGTATTAATAGATGCAGACAATATTCCTTATTCAAATATAAAAGGAATGATGGAAGAAATTGCAAAGTACGGCACGCCAACCTTTAAAAGAATTTACGGCGATTGGACAAAACCAACCTTAACCGGTTGGAAAACTGTATTGCTTGAAAATGCCATTACTCCCATACAGCAATACAGCTATACAATCGGAAAAAACTCAACAGATTCCGCATTAATAATTGATGCAATGGACATTCTCTATACAGGAAGAGTCGACGGTTTTTGCATTGTATCGAGCGATAGTGATTTTACAAGACTGGCTACCAGGCTGCGGGAAGAGGGAATGAAGGTCTTCGGGATTGGAGAAAAGAAAACTCCGGCGCCATTCATTGCATCATGTAATAAATTTATATATATCGAAATATTAAAAAGTGTTTCGAAGCCGGAAATAAATATTGCAAAGACAAACCTAAAAAAATCCTTCAAGAAACATGTTTCTACAGTTGCTGAAATAGATAAAGAGCTTATTAAATTAATTTCAGACAGCATAAATGATCTGGCTGAAGAAGATGGCTGGGTATATCTTGGAGTGCTGGGAAATCTAATTTTAAAGAAACAACCGGACTTCGATCCCAGAAATTATGGCTACAAGAAACTTATTGACCTGATAAAAAAAATCAAGGAAATAGAAGTTGATGCCCGAGGTACCGGGAAAAACAATATATTGCATTTTTACGTAAAGACAAAATAAAATGATTTAGTATATTTCTTTCATTAAATCTTCAAAAGTTTATATAAATGCAACACCTCAAATCCGGAAATTATTTTGGCATCCATAAGAAAATTCTTAATCTTGAAAACTTAACAATTACAAACACTGAGTATACACATGAGCGTGTTGACTGGCATTATCATGAAAATGTTTATTTCACTTATCTCATTCAGGGGAAGCTTTTTGAAGGTAATAAAAAAGAGTCTTATGTTCTCACACCAGGAACATTAATCTTTCACAATTGGCAGGATTCACACTATAACATCAGGCAATCCGAATACTCTCAGGGTTTTCATATTGAGATGGGAAAAAAATGGTTTGATGATTATCAAATACTGAATATGGATTTTGAAGGGAGTATCATGCTCGATAATCCGTTATTTCAAAATATATTTTACAGATTGTATTTTGAATCGAAGCTTGACGGATTATGCAGTAATTTAGTATTCATTGAGCTGATGCTAAAGATTTTTGGAATTATGGCTCAGGTCAGGCAAATTAAAGAATCACAAATTCCAGCATGGGTTAACAAAGTAAAGGAAATTTTGCATGATCAGTACACAGATAAGCTTACACTTAAATATCTTGCTGAAGAAACAAGTATTCATCCTGTTCATCTGTCCTCGGCATTTCCAAAATATTTTCATTTAACCATTGGTGATTATATCCGGAGGTTACGAATTGCAAAAGCAGTTTCACTTATTCAGAATAAATCCCTTTCACTTTCCGAAATTTCTTTTTGTTGCGGGTTCTCCGACCAAAGCCATTTTATAAGATATTTCAGAAAATTTCACGGCTTTACTCCTTCCCAATTCCGGAATACAATTCAAAATGATTAATTTTATTACCAATCTTAAAATCATTCTATTGTTATTACTCTATTATACGTAGTTTTGTAAAAGCATAAACATATTAAGATAATGACAATAAGAATAACCTTCATAGCTTTAAGTTTATTAATTCTTTTTATGATTCATTCCAATTCATATTCACAAGATAATTTCAATGCAATCTGGCAAACCGGCGATCTGCATTCAAATGGTATTGATGTCAGAAGACTTGAGAGCCTTGATAGTGCTATCAAGTCAAATACTTTTAAAAAAATAAGCAGTGTTTTAATATCAAGAAATGGAAAGCTGTTATATGAAAAGTATTATAACGGGTTTTCAGATTCTGCATTGAATAACACACGCTCCGCAACTAAAACCATAACCGGAATGCTGATAGGAATAGCCATCGATCAAAAATTTATTCCCGATGAACACACAACTATTATGAAGTATTTTACAGATAAGCTCCCAATTCAAAATACGGATTTGAGAAAGGATAATATTACGATTGAAGATGTTTTGACCATGAGTTCCTTAATGGAATGTGATGACTGGAATCAGTTTTCAAGTGGGAATGAAGAGCGCATGTATTTAATCGAAGATTGGATAAAGTTTTATCTGGATTTACCGATAAAAGGATTTCCGGGATGGAATCCCAAACCAAATGAGTCTCCTTATGGCAGAAGTTTTAGTTATTGTACAGCCGGAGTTGTAGCTCTTGGTGGTATTATTGAAAATTCGACTCAAATGAAATTAGAAAAGTTTGCAGATGATTTCTTATTTAAACCTCTGGGAATTAACAGCTATCAATGGCAATACACCCCGCTTGGAATGCCTATGCCGGGCGGAGGACTCGGACTACGCAGCAGGGACCTGCTTAAGCTTGGATATCTTTATCTCAACAAAGGAGTCTGGAATGATAAACAAATCATATCCGAAGACTGGATTACAAAATCAACTTCTCCGCATGCTAATATTAAAGATGGCACTGACTATGGTTACTTGTGGTGGCTTGGAAATTTTGGTCTCCCTGAAAAGAAATATCCGGCTTTCTATATGGCTGGAAACGGCGGAAGCAAGATTGCTGTAATTCCTGCATTGGATCTGGTAGTTGTTCTGACAAGTACATTTTTTGGTTCAAATGAAGCACACAATCAGTCAGAAAATATTTTGAATAATTTCATAATACCGGCAATTCAGGAATAATATTATAAGCGTAAATTATGCACAATTTTCATTTCCTTTCGAAATAACCTGTCTGATTGATTCACATCTCCATAATTAATGGGAACTATGATAGCTCATTTTCGTTTATTCAGTATACAATCTGCAATAATTTTAAAAAATCTAACCAAAGATCAATATTCTTATCCGATGGAAAATTATATAATAGTCAAAGTATTTCTGAGCATTTATATTTGTAAATGAACACATTTTCTCCGTTATCAATCTTAATTTTAAAAATATTTTTGCTTGGTTAATATCAATTCATTCAAAATATTTTCTCTACTGTTTCTTACTATATTTTTAAGTTCTGCGGCTTATTCACAAAGCAAGCCCTATTCATGGAAGTTTGAAAAATCTCCTTCATGGTCTGATGAGTTCAGCGAAGATGGTTTGCTTGACACATCCAAATGGAGCTATGATGTCGGCGGCGACGGCTGGGGAAATAACGAATTGCAATATTATACAAATGGCGAGAATGCTGTAATAAAAGACGGAGTTCTGCAGATCATAGCCAGCAATGAAAAAAAGTCCGGCAGAAAATATACTTCTTCGCGCATGCTCACCAAAGGTAAAGAAGAATGGCTCTACGGCAGGCTGGAGGTCAGTGCAAAAATTCCACAGGGACGCGGATTGTGGCCGGCAATCTGGATGCTTCCTGCAGAAAACTATTATGGAAAAGAGACAAAGAGCGGGGAAATTGATGTTGTAGAATTTGTAGGGTTCGAACCGGGAAAGGCTAATTTTTCCGTTCATACTGAAACTAATAACAGCCGCTTAGGGAATGCTGTAACAAGTAATTTATTTGTAATCAATGCTGCAGACAGTTTTCATGTTTACAGGATGGACTGGACACCTTATGGAATACGGGGTTATATTGATAACATAAAATACTTTGAGTACGATAATGAAAGATATGGAAATAAGAAATGGCCTTTTGATAAGAAATTTTTTCTTATTTTAAATGTAGCCATCGGCGGTAACTGGGGGGGACAAAAGGGAATCAATAAAAAAATATTTCCGGCAAAAATGGAAGTGGATTATGTAAGAATATATAGCTTTATAAAATAATATTGTAAGGCGACTTTCAAATCGCCTTACAATAAAACGGCTTAATTATTTCTTCGTAAGCGTTATTTCCATTGTCTTTATTTCTTTTCCATCTTTTGTCATATACATTTCCATCATCTGATTTTTGTCATCTATAATCTTGAACACATTTCTTACATCCATTTCTTTTCCGGTCATAGGATCCACTTCTTTCCCGGTGAAAGTAATGCTTTTTGTAGCTTCATCCCACGGTCCCTGCATCTTCATAATGCCTGTTCCCATATTCAACCCATGAACTTTCAAACATTTTTTTAGAATTATCATAACCTAAAATACTTATGCCCTCAAATGGCATCCCGAGAAAATTTGCCGAATGGGTAGAATACTGATACCTGCCGCCGAGAATCATTTTATTGGTAACAGTTCCTGTAGTCTTTGTGGGAGGAGCATTAGGATCCATCCACAATGTAATATTTTGAGTCCAGTCGCCGTTTGCCTTTGCAAGCATATCGTGAACTGAACCGGGAGTCATATAATCCATCCATGCTTTTTGTTCAGCTTCAGATTGAGCAAAGAGTTTGCTTTGTGTGGCTAAAACAGATATTGTAAATAAAACGATGAGTAATGTTTTCATTTGGGTTTGGTTTTTTATTTAAAAATATAAAATCAAAAAAATAATTCCAATGTACTTTTGAAGAATTTAAAATATTTAACGGTTGATTATCTTCATATGAATCCAATTTTTGAAATTTTGGTATTTATTTCCAGGAGATATATTCCTGTAATTATTTAAAACGATTACTAATTCTGTTTTCCTGACAAAACTATGACTCTAAGTGAATTTGCAAAACAGTATTAAAATTAGTGCCACATAACGCTTATAAAGAGCTTTTAACTTTTGTTATTAATACAAAAAATAAAGCAATAAACTCCAGGGCAATGCAGTAAGCAATGAAAGTAAGCCTTCCAGGCTCCGGAGTTAAGAACTCCGAAACAGCAAAAATGAAATGTAAACTTGAATTAATAAAATGAAATATGACAGGAAAGACTTCAGAGATTAAAATTAAGAATTGAAAATTTGGAAATTAGAGCTGAAACAACAGAAGAAAGAAATTAAACATTACTGAAAAGAAATGAAATTAGAGAAAAATGATTTCAGACATCTAACTTAAGAAAACAAATCGACGAATTAAGACTTCGGATGGTCGAATTAAGAAGTCATTACTGAAAATTTTGTCACAAGAAGGCGTAGAAAAATTTCCAAATCGTGTCGCGAAGAACACAAGTCAAGGAATTATGCTGTCCAACTGTAAAATGATGATGACAATCACTAAGAAAAACCATGAATTTTCGATGCGACGCTGGCGAACTTCCAAGAAAAATGATCTAAGGCAGTAAGAAAACTCCGAATCGCAACCGCAAAGAACTCAATCGCCACCGGAAAAAAGTAAATTACAAAAGTCACAGAGTCAACTGACGTGGAATGAATGCAGTTTACCAAAAATGTCACAAAAAAAGTGACAGGTATTTCAAATTACTGAACTATTTGGTAAAAGCAAAGATGTTATTTTTTTACCCCTGACATTCTGAATTATCAGCATTCTCCTTTCAAAAAATATAGTTGATTGTAATTGATTCAATTTCATTTTCAAAGTATTTTGTAATAAAATTATGCCTGACAATTCTGCTTTTACGGGAAATGTTTCCGGATTATATGACCGGTATCTCGGTCCGTTTTTATTTGAGCCTTATGCCCTGGATCTTATGGACAAAATCCGGAACAGAAACTTTAAGTCGGTCCTGGAATTAGCTTGCGGAACAGGGAGAGTTACCAAACATCTGGAAGAAACTTTGCCGGATGATGCCCACCTTACAGCGACGGATATAAGTCCCGATATGATAGAAATTGCCAAAGAAAAGCTTAAAGGGAAAAATATCGAATGGAACATTGTAGATATGCAAAACATACCCTTTCAAAATTCCTCATTCGACCTTGTCCTTTGCCAGTTCGGTATAATGTTTGTTCCCGATAAAGTCGCAGCCTACAAAGAAATTTTCAGAGTACTGAAATCGGGGGGGAAATTTATTTTTAATTGCTGGAATAACCTGGAATCAAATAAGTTTGCCGTGTATGCCGACAAGGTAATAAATAGCTTTTTTCCGGATAATCCCGTTACCTTTTATAGTATACCTTTTTCATATTATGATAAAGTTGTAATAATGGAGGAACTGGACAAGGGGGGTTTTGAAAACAGTTCAATTAATTTAGTTAAGAAAGAAGGGCAAAGTAAGTCATCAAAAGAAGCAGCAGCAGGTTTGATTGAAGGAAGCCCTGCAGCAATTGCAATAAATGAAAGAGACCCGAAACTTATAACGGTGATCAGGGAAAAGCTTGCTGAGATGCTTAGCAAAGAATTCGGTTCAAATCCATTGAAATGCAGCCTGGAAGCATATGTTATAGAATCAACTAAATAATAACCAAAAAATTATTTCGTATATTGATGATAATTGGTCCTGACAAATCAATAGAAATCCTGAGTTCTACTCCTGCGGTCTTGAAGGAACAACTTGAAGGTCTGAGCCGTGAATGGCTTTTCGTCCGAGAAAGTAAAGATTCATGGAATCCAGCTGAAATAGTTTGTCATCTGATACACTGTGAGAAAGATGATTGGTTACCGCGCATAAAAATTATTTTAAGTGATGCTGCCAGGAAGGAGTTCCGTCCGTTCAACCGGACAGAAGGCTTTGAAAAAAGTGAATCTCAGACAATTAACGAGCTATTAACAGAGTTTAGTATATTGCGCAAAGAGAATTTAGAATATCTGAAATCATTACCTTTAGATAATGAACATCTGAATAACACAGGAATTCATCCCGAATTTGGAGAAGTTACCTTAAAACAACTGCTGTCCACATGGGTTGTTCATGATTTAAGTCACATTGTGCAGATTAACCGTATATTAGCAAAACAATATGCTGATGAAGTCGGTCCATGGATCAGTTATCTACAAATATTAAAAAAATAATTTTAAATACCGGCATGGAGGAATGCTAAAATAAAATTGTTTTGGACGGCAGTGAAAAAGTGACTACAAAACTGTTTTATATATACTTGATTGTTATATCCCAAAATACTAATTTGAGCACTAAATAAATCTGTATAAATCCATTCGAAAGGAACATATATGAAAAAAACTATTTACACTTTTTTTGTTTTACTTACATTTGTTTTCGTTTTCCAAAATTCATATTCACAGCAAAAAGTCTATTACACATATACACGTCCAACATGGACTGTTGGATTCGGACCTGAATGGAATTTAGCAACTAACGATGCATACGGGAGAGCTAATTATCAATTACAGGATGAAATACTAAGAGATAACTATGGCATGAGGTGGGGTTATGGAGGCTACATTTACGGAAAATACAGTCCTGGAAAATTAAAAAATGACAGAATATTTCTCGGAGCTGATTATAAGTTGATGCAGAATTCTGATTTTGATAATACCGGTAATAAAACAAAATACAATATTGTAACTATTGACGCCGGTTATGAATATTTGTTTTATGGTACGTATACTTTCAGAAGTTATTACGGCGGCGGAGTAACAGCGAATATCATAAGCGGTAATTATAATCCAAATGTGGAGTCGTTTACTAATAAAGTCAGATCATTCAACTCATCCTTAAGAGTCGGAATGGAGCTTAAAGCAGGTTTGGAATTTGTCTTTAGTAACAGGAAAAGGAATTTCGGTGTTAATCTCGGTGCAACATATAATCTGATGAACCTTTTCAATAATGAGAATATTGCTCCATTGCCAGGTCAGACTACCGCTGAAAGTTTAAATGACGGAAGCGCCGCAGGAGGTCCCGGTTTTAAGAGATATATCGGAATGGTTAGCGTAACCCTAGGTCTTAATATATTTCCGGACGTTAAGAGAATTAAGCATATTGTTAAATAGCAGCTGTCAAATAATTTAATAACATTAATTTAAAATCAGAATTTATCGGAAAATCTACAACTTAAGATAATTTAAAGCTTAACATTATTAAAATATTCAGGAAATTAAAATTTAAACTCGCAGCATTTATTTTTATAATTGCTGCGTTTGTTTTTTACTCGTGCGAAAAAAAATCAGATACTATTATAGATCCGTCTATTTCTGCTCCGGTAATTTCTAATCCTTACAAATCCAAAGATACCATTTTCACAACTTCTTCAAGTCCTTTAATAGATTTTATTACGTCTATTACGGTAAATGTTAATGACGGTACTCCCATCTCCACTGTAAATTGCACTATAAGGGATCCTGAGGGAACAGTTGTCATCAGAGCCAATATGACAGACAATGGAACTCCTCCCGATTCAAATTTAGGAGATAGCCGCTATACGGTATCCATTATAGTAAATAATATTCCCTGCCTGCTAGTAGGTAATTACAACATAGAATATCTTGCAGGAAATCAATCGGGATTGTTCAGCAATATAATTACGGCAAATATCCCGGTAGTTAATACAACAAATCATCCGCCTCTGGTTTCAGGACTGCATGCACCTGCTTCGATCCAGGTTCCACCGACAGGCACGAATACGGCAGTTCTTTCTGTTTTCACAAATGATCCTGACGGCAGATGCGATATAAAAACAACATTCTTCAATTCATACCGGCCTGACGGAACTATTACAGGCGGAAGTCCTTTTACAATGTTTGATGATGGGAATATTCCTCTGCATGGAGATACCGTTGCAGGAGACGGAAGATATTCACTGATCATAGGAATTCCTTTTAACCAGACCACATTGGGTTATTTCAAATTTATTTACCAGGCAAGAGACAATTCCAATTTAACAGGCAATCAGATTATTGACAGTATAAATGTTGTTCCATAATTTCTAAAATAAAACAGATGCGCTTAACAGCAATATTATTCCTTTTACTTTTATGCTCCGGTACCTACTCACAGAATATTCATATTGCCGAGGATTATAAACTTGGTAAATTTAATTTAAGCATTCCTGAAACAAAAGCTGAAAAGGATAATTTGCTGTCGGTGAAAGTTTTGGTTACACCCAATAAATCCAAAACTCCAATAAGCAATTTTATCACAGATATATTACTCAACGGAGATACTGTATGGTTTGCTACAGGCAATGGCTTAATGAGAACGATTGATCATTTCAACAGTTTTGAATATTACTTTGGATTGGCTCCGTTCGGAGAAGATGATATAGCAGGCTTTAATCTTAACGGAAAAATGGTTGTAGCATCCACTGCCGTCAGCCAGCAAATTAATAATGAGTCCGTGCCAACAGGAACAGGAATAAAAGTTTCAACCGACTACGGATTGAACTGGTCTTCCTTTCCACAGCCTATTGACGGCCGGGGAGATTCTTCAATTACTTACGGATCAAATATTTTATATGCATTACCGGTTGTAGTTCCGCAACAAAATCTCTCTTACGATATTGCTATTACCAAAACACAAAGTGATCCGGGCAATTATACAATATGGATTTGTTCATTTGCCGGAGGTTTGAGAAAGAGTACGGATTACGGGACAACGTGGACAAGAGTTTTACTTCCTCCCGATAACCTGGACAGCATAAATATAAATGTGACCGGTTATACCTTTGGCTTAAATCCGCGTAATAATCTTAATCACCGGGCTTTTTCAATAACAGCCCTGAATGATTCCACCTTATACGTTGGTACTGCAAATGGGATTAACAAAACTACAAGCTGGGGTGTCAACTGGAGAAAATATAATTTCAAAAATACAGATTCATTAGCTTCGGGAAATGGAATTTCAGGCAATTTTGTTGTTAACCTCGATGTACAGAGATTTAACGGAAAAGAAATAATATGGGGAGCAACAAATCAGGCAGAGTCGCATGATGAGTTTAATGCATTGAGCTACTCCTCCAATGGGGGCGTCAACTGGTTTAGCACACTGGACCGTATAAAACCCAACGGAATAGCATTTAAAGATTCTATAATTTACGGATTAACTGATGCAGGTTTGTGGAGAAGCACTTTCGGAACATTTAACTGGGCAAAACCGGGAATCATTTATGATGAGAGAACAAAAGATCAGT
>JBBSDT010000051.1:0-13226 GCA_038240405.1 Ignavibacteria bacterium | reverse complement strand
TGATCGCCCGCAAGCTCGACAACTGCTTTATCTCCTATTTCATATCTGATAAACGGCATAACCTTATTGTGCAATGCTGTCAGAAGTATTTTTCCCTCACCATTTTTTGTCAGTAACTCTCCTTCATCATCAAGGACTTCCATAAAAATGTTTTCTTCTGAAATTTTCCACTTTCCTTCATAATCCTCTATTGCAATTAAGTCGACCTCCGATGTGCCGTATTCATTTACTGCAGGTATACCGAAACCTTCTCCGATTATCTTTTTATCTTCGTCAGTGCAATTTTCAGAAGTCCCAATGCATACTTTAAGCGTTGGACAAATATTTTTTAATAAAATTTCTCTTTTGATAAGGTAACGTGCAAATAACACTATCGAATTGGTATATCCATAAATATATTCAAATTTGGTTGTTCTGAATTTCTCAACAAAACCTTCCAAGACATCTTCAGATAAATCAAATACAGGGAACCTTACTCTGTTTGACAAAAAATCCTTTGTCTTTTCAATAATATATTCAATCCTTTCAAAAGGAATTCCATAAAACCGCGCCTGTTTGGAATCAAGAGTCAGATTAAAATAACTATACCTGTCTTTTATCAATGCCCATGTCATCGCATGAGAAAACTTGTCTTTCGCATACCGGAACGGATGTCCCGAAGATCCCGATGTATAACCGGTATATAAATCCTGTTTTCTAACAGTGTTAGAGATTAATTTTTTTTTAGCATCCTGATAATCATTTTTCGTCAAGACAGGAAGGTCACACCATTTATCCGGCAGGTATTTTCCGACTTTATCTTTATAAAATTCGTTGTTTTCAAAATGATATCTTACAATTTCCCATTTTATTTTGTCCTGCCACAATTTGAATTCTTCCTGTGAAAGTTTATGGATATGCGCTAATTCTTCTGTAGCTTCCTGTATGGGAAAACCTTTCATTTTTAAAGTCAGCTCAAATAATGAATTGGTTTTCTTAACTGGGTCTATCGTTGAATTTAAAGATGGTGGTGCTTCAACAGATAAATCCTTATTGAGCAGACTGAGTACAATCTGAGGTTTTCCGGAAGGTGAAGCCGGAATGTAACTGACTTCCCTGAAAACAATCTTTAAACTTTCACCCAAGTGTTTAACTATTTGTAATTTAATCTTCTCCAGAACGGTATCATTGAAATCCTTCGATTTGATATATTCAATTTCAATTTCATCCAAATTTCTCTGAATAACCCTGAATTGTTTTATTTCATGAATGTGCTCAAAAATAGCCGTAAAAAAATGAACTATTAAATATTTACCGGAGGCAGTCTTTACAATATCTGTATCTCTTCCAATGATGCTTTTCAGCAAAGGCAGTCCTCTTCCACACGTGCAATGCAATAATTCATTTTCTCTGACAGCAAGATCTCCGAGCGAATACCTGATTAAGGGCATTGCCTTACTGTCAAGACGTGTAACTACTACCTTTCCCCACTCTCCATCCTTTACATCATTACCATTTTCATCCAGGATTTCCAGATATATTTGAGGTGTCATTATGTGATATTTTCCCTTTTCACATTGAGAGGCAATCATAAATCCCTCAGTACAAGCATAAGTATCAAATACTTGGGTTTTAAATTGTGATTCTATTAACTTTCTATAATGATCGAACATTTTATCTCCCCAGCTGACAACACTTTCAAAATGAACATTCTTTAAGTTTAATTCTTCAGCAACTTTTGCAAAAAGATATAGAGAAGATGCATAGCCAAGCAGCATTTTTCTGGGATTGACTAGCTGTTCTTTCAATACTTTTTGTATTTTATTTTTTTCCAATCCGAAGGCAACATAGTAATCGGTTTTGAATAAGATGTCTTTTAATTGTTTTTCGTAATTTCTTTTATAAGTCATTCCTGTTTGTATAATCTTGTCACCGATTATATATCCAGCCCACTCCCACCATAAAATTTGAATTGCGCGGTTTACCGATTCTTCTTTCTTTGTCATATATACAGTTCCCTGAACACCGCCTGACCCGCTGCTGGACTCGACTATTAATTTAGACTTATCCCCGATATTCAAATCTTCAATACTGTCCTTTACCATTTGCTTATCCAGAATTGGAAAATATTTAACAAGTTCATAGGGATCTTTTATATCGGGTAGATCAAGTTTTTTATAAAAAGGAATGTTTCTTTTACAATATCTTAATTGATCATTTAAATTGTCATATTGGATCTGCTTTATTTCGTCTCTTTTCATTAATACAATTTTTCGCCAATATTTTAGTTCTTTCATAAAATTAGTATCAACTATAAAATCACCAACCGGCAGAATTACTTTTTCTAAAATTCTATTATATATCATATGATATTATTACCTGAATTCCTTTGCATTATGAGCTAAAAAATATACTTAACTTTTATTAGTGTTCAAAACACAATCTATGGTATCGAACCATTTGTATTTAATTACATCCCAATCAAATCTTTCTACCATTTCCCTGGCTCTATTGGTCATTTTTTTTGAAAATTCATTATTTTCCAGTATTTTATTAATCGCTCTTATAAAAACGCCGGGGTCATTCGGAGGCACCAAAAGTCCGTTCACATTATTCTCTATAAGGTATGGAATACCTCCTACATTTGTGGAAATTACGGGTAATCCTAATGCCATAGCTTCGATTACACTAACAGGATGGTTGTCAAAATTAGTAGTATTAATAAAAATATCATAATTAACAGATAAATTTATCCATTCCTTTTTAGACAGCTTACCGGTAAGCTTTAAAGAATTTATTACATTTAACTTCTTGGCTTTTTCTTCAACCTCTCGAAGAGTTCCGTCTTTATCGGGACCAACCATACAAAGTTCCGCTTCAGGATGTTTTACTTTCAATTCTTTTAATATTTCCACTGCAAGAAGCGGATTATAAATTTCATGAAAAGATCTGACCCATAATAATTTCGGCTTCAAAAAATCTCGTAGCTTAAAAACATATTTACAGACCGGAATAAAATTCGGTATGTAATCAACATCATAACCTTTCTCTTCAAATTTTGTTTTTAAATATAGGGATGGTGAAATATTTTTTTGCGAATTGGAGAAAATAAAGTTACACTTACCAGGAGACTGAATTATCCTTTCCGGATAGCCGCCTCCTCTTAAAATCGGTATGTAAGGAATTTTGAAATGATGGGCCAGTTTTGCAAGGATATAAGTGTACCAGAATGCCCTGCGGCTATATGAATCTATTAACAATAATTTAATTTTACTCTTATTGATTAATAAATTATTAATCATATCAAGCATTCTTACGATTTGATTCTTCTTATTTGAAACTGCCTTTATTTCATACCGTTCCGATAGTTTAGGAGTTAAAAGTTCGATAAACGTTGGAGTGTAGCCGTATTCGGAAAGAATGTTTCCAGCATACAAGATCATTCCTTATTTCTAATGATTTTGATGAAGGCAAATCCATATATAAAAGCCGGGGCGGCAGTTCTCATTGCAGCATGACCAAGTGTAATAAACACAAATATCACGCACAGTATTAATAATATTTTTTCGTCGGTGGATTTTGACTGAAAAAAATTTCTTACAGGCATAAGCACAATAATAAAAATGGCAACAGCGCCAAAAATTCCATGTTCAGCAAGTAACCTCGAATATTCTATATGCGCTGCTGCCTGATTACCGCTTATTTCTTCTCTTTTATCACTTGCAAGGCCCGGCCCTACGCCTGTTAAAACATTATCCTTAAATATTTCCAGATCTTCATCAAATATTTCTTCCCTTCCGCTAAACATGTTGCTCTTTTGTTTATTAAACTGAGATTCACCTTTAAATCTCATTTCAAGCATACCTCCGCTAACATCATTTACGTAGTTAAACCCCACAAATCCTACAACGAAAATTACCAAAAATGCATACACAATTTTATTTACTCTTGACTGGAATCTCCTGTCTGTTAACGTCATTATTATTATGCACACAATTATTGCAGCCATGGGAGCAAGCATGCCTCCTCTTGAAAAAGTTGCTAAACCTCGGATGAGAAATGCCATAAGTAAAATCATATTTAAATATTTTATTTTAAATAGCCTTATGTTTAAAAAATATGCGGCAGCAATAATTAAAATTCCCAACCCAAAGATTGTAGAAACCTGATTTGGCCCAAATCCCCCGCTTGCTACAAAATTAGATTCAGTTGAAAAATTTACGTTTTCCAAATTACCTGACCGGAAATAAACAAAGATAGACATTGCTGTGATAGGATATAATAATGCGAGGAAAACTTTTCTTAACTGAATCGGATTCAGCCTTCGATTGTAGAAATATATAGCGGATATGCCCAGGCATATTGGCCCGGAAAGATTAAATGAAATCATTTGTCTTTCATATTCAAAAGAAGAATACTCGACGAAGAAGATTGAAGGTAACATTAAAAGAATAAATACAACAAAAATATAAGAAATTTTTTTCTTTTTAACTCCAACCAGAATTCCAAAAATAAGAAAAAGGCAAACTGCATATTTACCGAATTCATATCCAAATCCACCGGCGTTCATTCTGAAAAGAACTTCAATTCCAACTACATATGCTGCCATAATGTGGGCCGAACCGTCAGAATTTTTCTTTCGGATTATCCTAATCAGACCATATAAAATAATTACAATAGCATATGCATAACTTAACTTTGTGTTTATTAGCAAGGCTAAAGCCATAAAGATATTTAAAACTAAAAATATCTCAGCCCTGTAGGGGGACTTTTTCATTGTTTAAAGTATCATAAAATTTCAATAAAGTAAATTAATTTTTTTATAAATTGACTCAAAATATAACTTCAGGATTTAGTATTAAATAATATTTTTTCTTTCAGATTGTGAATATAATTTTCAAATGTAAACAAACGGGCAATTTCCTGTACATTTTTTGATTTGTTTTTTAATGCTTTTCTGTCATTTAAAGCTTCATTTATTTTTTCAACTAGTTTTGTAGTATTTATTTCTTTCAACAGGTATCCGTTAGTTTCGTTAATATATAAACCAATTGACGATATATCGGAAACTATCGGGACACAACCATATGCAGCGGCTTCTGCTATAACTTTTGGAAATCCTTCAGACATGCTAGGCAGAAGGATTAAATGAGATTTAGTATAGACTTCCTCAAGTTCTTTCCTGTTAAGAAATCCCCGAAAGGTTATTTTTATGTTTATCCCGGAAGCAAGGTTTTCAAATTTTTTTCTTTCAATGCTGTCCCCCGCAAATATTACTTCCTCAATTTTGCCAGTATCAGTAATTTTTTTTAATGCCTCTAAAATCAAATCAACTCCTTTATCCGTTGTAAGAATTCCCGAAAAGCATATGATTAACTGATCACCAAAGATTTTTTTGCGAGAAATTTCCACAGCCTTGATAATCTCATCATTATCCAGACATGGATTCTGGAAATTTAACAAATGAGAGCTTTGATTTTTCCATTGCCCATTTATAGTAACTTTTGAGTTCTGTAAATTGTTTTTAAGCCACCACCTTTGAAAACGATATGATATAGGAGGATTAATCATGTTCCAGTTTCCTGCATACTTTATCCACTTTTCAGGAAATTTTTTAAAACTTAAATATGGCAATATATATATCCCCATCGCAGTGGGCGCTCTGAACTGTACCCAATCGACCTTATTTAAAATATATTTAACTTTTTTTAAATTATAAAAAGCAGTTGTTAGTATTGAAAATTTGTCGGATAATTTTTCCCCTCCATAAGGCTTAAGAGGTATAAATTTTATTTTTTTACTTGTATAGGCCTGAGAACTTGGAGGCGCACATTCATCATGAAGAGGAGCTAAATGGTAAATTTCCTCAAATATCTGGCTTAAATAATTTATCTCTCTGATTGTCGGCCCCCATCCATAAAACTCATTTTCATTTTTGTAATGGGGTGTGTGAGAAATTATTGCAAGTTTCAATTTGCATTATCCCATAAGCTCAGGCTATAAAGCATCAATATTCTCTGGTAAATTCCTGCCCGGCTAATTTCTCCATTACTCTTCGCATTGCTCTCGAGTGCTTTGAAAAGGAATTCCACGTAGCTTTTTTTTATATATGAACTCACAATATTTCCTTTTTTTTGTATCTTTTCTTTTATGATATTAAATTCTTCTTTATTTAAAGAAGTATCGAGTGGTATTGTAAATCCTTTCTTTGATGCCCGGCTTGTTTCTGCCGGGTATTGCTTTTCATGAATTGTCCTTAAAATTTTTTTGGATTCTCTTAATGATGATTTTTGTTCAAAGGGGATTGACAATGCAAAACCAACAAGATCTTCATCCAGTATAGGAACACGATATTCAACCCCGTTAAGCATGGACATCATATCTGTTTTCCTCAGATAGTCGCTTAACATACTTTTTCTAAAATAATCAAAGACAACGTAATGCTTGAATTCGTGAGGAGCCTCGTTTTGAAAAGAACTTTTATATAAATTGACACCATCCGACGTATCAAATAAAAAAGGACTTTGATTTTCATAACAGGTCTTTCTCGGAAACCATGAATGCCAGTCATATAGCAGTTCATATGATTGATCGGTCCACAAGTCCGTAATCCTTTTTAACAATCGCTTATAGGAAGTATTTGCAAAAATTTTAGCAAGATCTAAAATTGCTTCCCCGCCTTTCTTTGTAATTTTATTTTTTATAAGTTTATCTACATATGTGAGCCACGTTTGCGAGGGGTAACCATTAAAAAGTTCATCTCCCCCATCACCGCCCAACAACACCTTTGATATTTCCTTTGTGGCACGGGTCAGGTAAAATACATTTATTGCTGAAGAATCGGCATATGGCTGGTCGAAATTATGTAGTATTTTATTAAGAGTTTCCAAATCCAATTCACGTCCCACGTCAATAAGTTCATGTTTTCCATTTACTGTTTTGGAATAAATTTTTGCTATTTCTTCTTCATTGTAATCTTTATCATCTGACCGTATCGTTATACCTCTGATTTGTTTGTTAACCTTATTAGAATAGGAATAAATAAGAGAAGAATCAATTCCTCCGCTTAATGCCACTGCTACTTCTACATCAGCGACGAGATTTCGTTCTACTGCTATTCTTAAAAAGTCTTCAACTCTTTCGACGTTTTGTTTGAAGTCAAAGTTATTTTCCTTTTCAAAATTAAATTCAAAGAAATTACTTTTTCTTACATCGTTTTTCTTTATTCTTACATATTTCCCCGGCTCCAATGCATATATTTCATTGTAGATTGTATTTGGCTCCGGACAATATCCTAAATTCAGATAGCACCTGAGGACATTTTCATTTACAGATATATTATCTCTTACAGCGGGTATAAGAGCTTTTATTTCACTTCCGAAAATATGAAAATTACCTTTATTGTAAATATAGAGAGGCTTAACACCCGAGCGATCTCTTCCCAAAATAATATTTTGTTCAAATCTGTTATCGAAAATTGCAAAAGCAAAGATTCCTCTTAATTTTTTAAAAAAATCTGTTCCTTCAATCAGATAGCCTTCAAGTAAAACCTCTGTATCGGAATTTGTATAAAAAGTAGTTTTCTTTATTGAAGCTTTTAATTCTTTATAATTGTATATTTCTCCATTAAAAATTATATAAGCGTTGGAATTGATCGACTTCATAGGCTGGTTTGCATCGGAAGAAAGATCAATTATACTTAATCTGTTATGCCCTAAATATAAATTATTTGTTCTTATCTCCCTACTAGCGTCTGGTCCCCTATGTGAAATGTTCTTTAAACCTTTGTTCAAAGCCGGGTATAATAACTCTATTCCTTTATCAAAATCAACTGCCCCTAAAAATCCACACATATATTATACTATTTTTTCAATGGTGTTTATGTACAATTTAATAATATTGGACCAATGGTGTTTATTAGCCCATGTTTTTGCTCTCTGACTAAATTCTGTATAATTGTTAAGTATGATTTCTATTGCTTGTGAAATCTCCTCTGAATTTTTTGGGTCAACAAGTATTCCACTTATGCCGTTGTTTATGGAATCTTCAAGACCACAATTCTTTGAACCAATTGCTGGAAGACCGAAGTAATTTGCTTCTAGTACTGCAATACCAAATCCTTCAAAATCTCCGGTCTTCTGACTCTCACTTAATAAAATAAATATTTGTGATTTATTTAATACTTCATATACCTCTTCATTTGATATTGCCCCATATATTTTTAAATGTTTTTTAATTCCTTCATCTTCAAAAAACTGTTTCACCTTTGATAAGTCAGAAAGCCTGCCAACAATGTTATATTTAAGATGAGAATGATTAGAAATTATATTTGGAAAAGCATTAATTACATTATGATGTCCTTTCCTTGGCCATACAGTGCCAACTGTCACTAAATTAAGACACCCGTTCTGCAAAATCTTCTCGCTTACGTTGAGAGTTGCCATATTTTCAAAATCAAAACCATTTGGAATAACAATTATTTTTTTTGAAGACAATCCTGGAGGTAATTTTGACTTTGAGAAATTTGAGACCGGTATAATCAGATCCATTCTTTTCAGGGCTTTTCCAACTAAATATTTTATAAATTTACTGGCTGGGTTTACGTCCCCGCCATGGACAATCGCAATAAATTTTGATTCTTTATTAAATATTTTTGGTATCAATGAAACAAGCAAAGAGAACCTACCGGAAAAAATGATTTGATTGAAGGTTTTTTCTCTTTGTCCGTATAATATTTTCTTTACCCTTACTAAGTAAGTCCGGATTCTATTTCCATATCTTTTAAATCTTATTATTTTGAAATGCTGATTGAGGTCGAAACTTTTCTCTTCCTTTTCGTTAACAAAATCTGACACGGCTAAAACTTCTACTTCTATGTTATTTAAATTTAAGAATCTGGCTAAATTATATGCATGATTACCAATTCCTCCGGGACCTGGTGGAAATTCTGAAGTAATCAATAAGATTCTTTTAAAGCCATTCAATCTTATCTCCTTGTTTTAACATCTTAGTTGCTCTGCTCCATGAAACACTTAACTGCAAAAATAAAAGTGGGAGGATAATTATTGCTAACAAAGCGCTAAAGGGGTATAAATATTTTTTACCTTTCCAGCGATAAGGTATAAGTGAAGGAAGCATGCCTATAATCACCGCATTATATACATAATTTCTGGGAAAATATTTTCTGTAGAAATACAAAACACTTGGTAAAGGACGTGGAGCAAAAAAATTCTTGGATCTGAATGCGTCCCATGAACCCATTTGTCTCAATCCTCCTGTAGAAGTTTTCAGATGTATCCTCTTAGCATAAGGATGTGAAATACTCTTGAATCCGGCAAGGTATGCTCTCAAACCAAACTCTCCATCACCCATTCTCTGTTTATCAAACTGCCTGTCAAACATCCCTATTTCATTAAATACTTTTCTTTTGACGAGGGCATTTCCTGAATCAAATTGGTCCGCCCACCGGAAAAAACTATAATTCAATGGTATATTGTCTCCGACTTTGGAATTTGATACACCTGCTGAAATATCGGCATTAAAATAATCCAAACCTTTCAAATGTTGAAAGACCCAATCCGCTTCAACCCTGGAATCGTCATCAAAAAAAACCAGGTATTCTCCTTTGGCATTTCGTATTGCCTCATTCCTCGCAAGCCATTGACCTTTTTCTTTTTGATAAATTACCCTCAAATTCAGATTAAACTTATCGTAAAAATCTTTAATAGGATTATCCGTTTGATCAATAATTATTACTTCAAAATTTTCATAGTTCTGAACTTTCAAATCATTAAGAACACTTTCCAAGAAATCATATCGATTTAAAGTAGGAATAATTATACTAACCAGGGGAGAGAGCTTAACTAACTCTGATTGGAATTTATCATAATCATTATACTTGAAGTATGAATTGGTCAAAGTAATCTTCTTTACATTTCTGGTTTTGTAGAAAGCATATAATTCCCGGATTGGGTTATGTAAATTTAGAATATTCCGAACTAATAAATAATATACCCTGTGATTTTTGTAATACTTTCTCACAAAAATATAATTATCTATAGTAGATGGTTTTTCAGATCTTGTTAATTTTTCAAAGGATGTATTCTCTGACCTTAGCATTATTCCTTTATTCCACGACTGATAACCCAAATCAAGCTCCTTCACACTTTGATTTGAATATTGAGTGTCGATCTTGACTACTTTTTCAGATCCTGCTGGTAACTGCATTTCAGAAGAATTAAAATAATAAGTGGAAAATGATTTCGCCTTTTCAGGATAAAGATTAAAATACCAGGTAGGATTTACGAATTTTAAAATTGCAAAACTCTCTATTACTTTCAAATTAACGGATGTAGTAGGATTGTTTTATACTTCATAAATTCACATCCGAATCATAAAGACTAAAATTAAATTTAACATTCCTACCAAATCTTTCCGCTTTTGAGAAATAAATAATTTTTTCTATGTTTCTTGCACCAATAAAACCAATTCTTCTCAGGGATTTTTCTTGAAAAGTATCATTTGCTATCATTTGAATAATTTCATTCTTGTTTATTACTGCTGCATTTACAAGATAAGCACAAGTTTCTCTTATATCTGCAAATTTTTTGCAACTCCAATCGTAGACATTTAAAAAAGGGGGGAAAGGCATTTTTATTACAAAGTTTCCTGAACTTGTTCTTGATACACCAGGCTTGTTTGTAAAATTGCTTATTCCATCCATTCTCCATTTTAGAAAGTCTTCGTCATGTAAAATTCCCGTATAAGAATGTTCGCTTTGTTCCGAATCAATTAATTCTATGATGTCTCTCCAGGTACAATTGAAGAAATTACTTTTTTCTTTAAGAATTTTGTGTATTTTAAAAGTAAAATATGGCTGCACAAATAAATTTAGCATAGGTTTGATGAAATTTATTTTATCCGGAATCACCCACTTTAATAAATTTAGTGATTTAATAGGAAAAAACATGGTTCTGCCACTTTCAACCTGCTGAAAACCAAAATTTTTCATTACCCTCTCTGCTTCGGGACTGGGATTATTTCCCAAAGTAAAAATTTTTCTTTCAACCGCCACTTCCAATAATTTCCTGCCAATATTTCTTTTCCTGAATTCAGGATCTACCATAAGATCACATGCCCATTGTGCTTCATAAATTTTTTGATTGAATTTTAGTTTGACAGGTATTAATCCCAGCTGTCCTAAAATCCTGTTCTTACTTAACGCCAGTAAAAGACCGCTGACCTCACCCTTTTGAGAAGCCCTGAATTTCCATCTGATATAATTTTCATCTCTTCTTTTTCTTTTATCAGGCCAGACCTTTAAGGCAAAGTCTTCATGGTACTTTACCATCTCTTCTGAGTATGGCTTAACTTCAATATTAATTTTTTACTCCGGTGAGAATATTGTTGTCTATATATTCGTTTACACAACTTACCACAAGATTTCCATCTGCTTTGTATTTCTTAACACGGTCAATAAAATTATTAAAATGAAGCTTACTTTCAGGTCCATTTCTGCTTAAAGCTGCAGGATGACCCACGATTACCAACGCTTCATTTTTTTCGACACATCTTTCTAAGTATTCTATTGCACCCTCATCAAAGCCTGTATAATGTTGAGGGACACAAACAATTTTACTTTGAATTTCCCATTTATTTAATATTAAATTGGTTGTTTGATGATTAAAAAACTTGGACCAAACCGGTCTGTAAGACTTTAGAACACGACACCATGTATAATTTAATTTGGAGAGCTGTTTTAATATGTACCCCAGATCCCCCCCTTTATGTATAGGATATATCGCTCTGTCACCCATACTAAATGATAATTTTTTATACCAGCTCATTGGTCTGCTATGCGGAGGAACAAAACCACGGACAATTTCATTTTTACCAACACATTTCTCCAGTGCATATTTACTTCTTTCAAGTGATTTGTAAATTTGTTCCTCAGTTAAGTATGGAAACCATTCATGTTTCCAGGAGTGAGAAGCTATCTCATGACCTTCGTTATAGATTTTTTTTATCTGATCAGAAATATTAAAAGGATAAGTTCCGGGTTCAGCTGCAAATCCAAGGCAGGCAAAAGTCATTTTTATTCCAAATGTTTTAGCAATTTCCAAAATGTAGTCAACATTTTCAATCTCCTGAAAAATAGGTACATACAGAAAGTTATATGGAAGCGAAGAATTTATTTGTCCTATAGCTGAATCATAATCCCAGATTATCATTAATTTAGATGTCACGTGACAATAATATTTCTGATATAATATTCTTCTATGAATTTATTCATTATTCAAAACAACCTGCATTCTACAAATTAATAACAGTTAGTTCTCAGCTGACTTTTCCTCAAAAATGGATTTTTCCAGGCAGGCACTTAAATTTTCTGCAAGTCCAGCAATATTGTGTTTTTCAAATATGTTTAAATGACCACCTGGAATTTTGTGTACTTCAAGCTCGTGGTTAGTCAGCTCTTCCCATCCAAATAAAGGCTTAGGCAAACTCCAGGCTGGAGAGCGGCTGGCTACAAAAAGAGTTATCTTATCCTCATAAAATTTAGGACGATACTGATCAAAAGCCTTATGATTTGCCCTCACGACACTTCTTAATATTGGCGGTAAGGGTTTATTTAACAATTTAAATACTTGATATGATGTCTTCCAGATAATTTTCTTAAATATTGATTCAAACCCCCCCATTTTAAAATCGTCAATCCCCTGTTTTAGTTTACTGGGAAGTAGTTTACTGAACCCTGGATTATAAGATTCAATTAAAATAAGAAGTGCAACTCTTTCTCCAAGTTCATTAAATTTTCGAGCCATTTCAAATGTTATTAACCCTCCAAAACAATTTCCTGCCAGATAGTAAGGACCCTTTGGCTGAACTAATTGAACTTCTTTTACATAATAAGCTGCCATTTCTTCTACAGTGGTCAATGGCGGAGTACTTCTATCCAGTCCCACTGACTGCAGACCATATAGAGGCTGTTCAGTAGGAAGAAAATTTATTAAGTCCTTACAAAATAGGACGTTACCACCTCCTCCATGTACAATAAATAAAGGTGATCTTGACCCGTTTGTTTGAATTGGAACCAGAGATGACCAAAGAGACTTCCAGCCTTCTCCTCTTATAAGCTTTGCTAACTCTTCAATAGTTTGGGCCTGATAAAGTGTAGCGAGGGGCAATCTTTTGTTAAATTCTTTTTCAATCTGGAAAAATAATTTGACAGCCATCAAAGAATGACC
>JBBSDT010000050.1:0-13277 GCA_038240405.1 Ignavibacteria bacterium | reverse complement strand
CATTAATGATTAGTTTAATTATTGGATAAAATAACTATTTTTTTTTGGATTTTCCCAACCTAATATTTAGACCTACGCTTAAACCCCACCAATTTACATTTTTGTTATTTCCATTTATGAGCACGGGTAAAGAACCAGGAGTAGATATATTTGAATAATAAGTTCCCTGCTGATCATTTATTGATAGGCCTTCCTTGTTAAAACCGATACTATTATTGATGTCTTCGCTATGACCTTTAAGTATAAGATTGCTTAAATCGTAACTGCCTGATAATACTATGCTATACTCACTGCTTACTTTAATTAATAAACCGGCATTTGTAAGAATTCCCATACGAAAAGCATCATTAAAAATGACACTTGTTAAATCATTTTTTGAAAGTGATAAGCTTAAAATATTTAAAGTGAAATCTGCACTCAGAAATGGACTGATTTTTTGGCTGCTAAAGGGAGATGCTTCAATACCGATTCCAAAAGTGGATGTGGAAAAACGGTCATCAAAAGTAACGGGAACTGAAATATTATTTTCAATAGTGGTACCTAAGAAGCTTCTTCGAAAAGCGTTAAAATAGGAATAAGATCCGACTAATAAACCACTAAATATTCCATTGTGCTCAAGTGGAAATTTTATTGTTCCGGTTATAGCAACACCGGTAGAAGCCGCGTAATTATTTTTAATAAAATCTGGATTAATATTTGAAATTCCCAGATTATTTGTTGAAACAAGTTCTCCTTTAAAAGTCTTATCCGGATATAGCAGCCCTACACTTATTTGTAGAGTCGGAACAGCTTGTGAGAAAGATTCAGAAGCTAACAATAAAATTAATGTAATTTTAAGGAATAAATAAATTTTCTGCAAGTATTATACTATTATAAATTTTTTCCGAAGTTTATTTAGATATTTTTTTGGGTTTAGGGGCGGGAGAGTTAAGATTAATATTTAATCCTAAGTATATAGTTCCCCAGTTAATTTTTTTTTGCTTAGATAACACTTCGCTTCTGATTGAGGTGAGAACCGGACCATAAATACTTGAATAAAACCTGCCCTCTTCATCATTTAATGATGCATTGGATTTTCCATATTCAATCGCATCAGCAATGCCACTATTAGTGTTCTTTAACAATAAGTTTCCCAGGTCATATTTTACCCCTAGTGCAAGTCCAAGGCTTCGGCTTATTTTTGCCTCAATCCCTGCATCAAAATTGACGCCAATTCTGAAATCTGTGAAAGATAATTTTACACTGTCCACCCTGTTTTCTGTTCGTGAAAGATTTCCATTAAAATAATTGAAAAATATATTTGTCCCGAAATACGGGCTTAGCAGGTTTGTAAATGATGTTGGCGCAACTTCAAGCCCCAAGCCTAATCCAAAATTATTAAAGCTGTACGAATAATTTAAGCTGGTAAGGACTGTATCCAGCTGACCGTTAATATTGATAATTTGCACACCTATATTTCCGCTCTTACTTGGTTCAAAAGTATTAAATGTATTAAAATTCAAGGATGCCACACCTCTGATTATTGAATACTTGTCGAAATTAATTTTTGCCTTTCCGAAAAAATTGAGACCTGATTTACCCCCGTAATTATTAGTCATAAAGTCAGGATTTATCCCCAAGACAGTTGCTGAGCCAAGCTGGCTATTAGTATAATACGTTCCTTTTAGTTCATTGTAAGGTTGGATCAATCCGATTCCTACCTGTAATTGGGGTTTATTAAATTGAGAATTCGCAGTTGCAGCTAATGTTAAAAGATAAATAAAAACCAACAAATTTCTTAATCTCATTTTATTTAAAGTTTTAGTTTATTAAGAATGGAATAGATTGAAATAATAGATGCAGTTTCCGCCCTCAATTTTCTTTTGCCAAGAGATTTGACTATCCAGTTATTTTCTTTTAATTCAGAAATTTCTTTAGTACTAAAGCCTCCCTCCGGTCCGATTAACAGTAGAATTTCATCCGCAAAATCTTCAATAGGTATTTCTCCGTTACTATCTGAAAACTCGTACATCACAATTTTATTCACATATTGTTTAGTAGTCTCAATTAATTCCGGCAAGCTAAGAAGGCTGTTAAGTTTCGGAATAAAGCACCTCTGTGACTGGCATGATGCACTTAATATTATTTTATTTAGTCTTTCGGATTTGTTTTTAGAAAAGACAGACTTATTAACTGTGTGTTCCGTAACTACAGGTTGAATTATTTTTACACCAAGCTCTACAGCCTTTTCAATTGCAAATTCCAACCGTGAAGAATTTTTCAAAAGCGAAATACATAATCTGATATTTATTTCTGGCTCATAAAGATTATAGTTCCTTTCCAGGATTTTACAGGATAAATTATTTCTTCCTACATCAGAAATACGACAAAAATATACATTAAGTTCCCCATCTGTAATTGTAAGTAAATCACCGGTCTTTTTTCGAAGGACTTTTGTTAAGTGTCTGAATTCGGATCCTTCTAACCGTAACTGCATTTTATCAAGTTCGATATTATCTTTTGGAGTATAATAATATTCCATTATCGCTGTTATTTAAAAAGCTGCATTCAGATCAAAAATGAATTGTGAAATAAACTTCTCCTGCTGTTTTCTTAGAGCAAAATCAGTTCTGCCCACAAATCCAAAAGGTAAAATAAAGTTCAAGCCTGCTCCGAAACCATTTTTGAATCCGGTATTGAAGAAATTATCCCATTTATTCCATACACCCCCCATATCAAAAAATATTGTTCCATATAATCCGAATTTATAACTAATATTTTTTAGCATCGAAATTTTTCTTATTCCAGGCATCGTCTTTCCCCTGACATAAAATGGGTTTATTATTGGGATCCGTAGTTCATTAAAAAAACCAAGTTGATTTTCTCCTTCAAAAACATTTTTTTTATAACCGCGGATTATTTTATCATATCCAAAAAACTCATTCAGGTAAGTGGGAATTACTCCCCCGAACGAAACTGATCCTAAGAATCTGGAGGCAAAAGTAATGCTGAAATTCCTGGCAATATTGACGGGAATAAACTTTCTTGTCTCAATATTTATCCTGTTAAAATCAAATAACCTTCCAAATCCGAACTTCTTATATTCTAAGAAATAATATGATCCTGATAATGTATATTCATTTGAACTTCTGGTATCTATTTGCCCGGAAAAAGATAGCGTTATAAAATTATCTTTACCATCTGTGGAAACTGTTCTTCCAAGTTCATACTTGGAAGAATTTATAATATTATACTTCAGGTTCCCCGCTATTGCACAATTTTTCGAAATGTATTTTCCAAGAGTATAAGATACACCGAGGTTGTAAATTGCGAAATTATCCGTACTTGCCGGGATTGAGTTTGAAAGGCTGTCATTCAGAGCAATAAGACTCCTGTTGTAGTTTTTAGAATAGTCAACCGATGCCGCTGAAAAGAAATGAGCTTTTCTTCCAATCCACGGAACTGAATAATGCAAATTTATAAAAGGCTCATATCCAAGACCAAAACTTAAAGACGCTGTTTCATTTCTTCCCCTGAAATTATTCCAGGCAATATTTAATCCAGCCCAAAATTTTGAAAACTCGCCATCGCGAAAACCTACCTGAGGTAAAGGCAATAAGTAAAATCTTTCTTCAACTACAAACATAATATTTACCCGGGTTGCTGAATCTGTAGGGATAGGATATACATCAACTTTATTAAACAATCCCAATTTATATATTCTTTGGATGTCATCCTGAAGCACAGAAAGTTCCAGCCGGGAATCTTCTTTTGTATATAATTCCCGTGTAATAATATCGGTGTCTGTAATTTTATTACCCGCAATAAGAATTCGATTTACATAAACTTTATTTTGGACAGTGGAAGAATCAATATTACTGTTTAAGGTATCGCCAGATATTTCGGCTAAGCTAAAATTAAATGATATTAAACACAATACATTTAAAAGGAAAAATCTCAAATTATTTATTTGTGTCTGAAAGATTTCGTAATTGTTTTATTTTCTGCAAGAGCTGTTTTCCTTCAGGCGCATTCGGCTTAATTTCAATTGCCTTGTTAATTAGTTTCTCAGCTTCATCTAACTTAGAAAAATTCATTAGATAATTTGCCCGGCTTAGAAATGAATTATAATATGCATTCATAATGAAAGAGTGATGGTAATCCGGATTTAAAGTCAAAGCATATTCAAACTCAGGATCCTTATATTCCACATAGCCTTTTTCTTTATCATATTTAATTAAAAGACCTTCCGGTACTCTTGTATAATCTTTGCCAAACTTCTCATTCTTATCCTGTTCAATTTCAAATGTTGTATAAAAATTTCTATCATTGTAATTTTTATCTACAATGCTGTTCAAAAGAGTCAAGAATGAACTTTGGATCTTAATAAGTTCTTGTTTATCTGTTTCGGATGACGGTTTCGTATAACGCTCGGTATTTTGCTCAAACTTCAAAAGTTCAATTAGATAATTTTCAAACTCGATCCGACTTCTTTCATAAACTTCCGGATAATGGCGCTTTAAATGATTTATATACCAGCTCTTACGAAGAAGTTCTTTGTCAATTACTACAATGTCGGGACGTATTCCTTTAACAAATTGCTGGTAAAAGGAAGAAGAAACCCAGAAATCCCATTGAGTTGAAAGTATGATGGAATTTTCCGAAGCAGATTTGAAAATATTCATAGTATAATCCCGTACAAAAAAGTTCTTGCTTTCATCAATTTTATTATAATTCTGGCTTAAAGGAATCACACAAATTAACAGGAATGCGAAACTTACTTCTTTAGTATTGGCTTTGATTTTATTTATTATGAAGAGCAAACCGAACCCTATCCAAATCACAGTGACTATAAATGCCAGCAAGAAATATGAATCAATATCATATATATCATAGTTAATTGCATATAAAACACAAAATCCGAATAAAAGCAAAGTAAAATAAAACAGTCTTTTACTTTTTTTATAAACTGTGATTACTCCGGGAATAGCAATCAAGACAGGGAGGTAAAAAAATTCTAAAGGAAAGTTCTTTGTAAAATATGAAAACTGCTTTCCGGCATTTTCAAAAGAAGAGAACATCCAGATACTAAATTGCTTACCGGTAAAATGTCTCCAGAAATTTTCAAAAGTGTGCGGATAGCCCCAGCTTAATATATTATTTTCAGCTCTTATAAATAAATAAATGTAAACTGAATATCCCAGGAGAAAGGGAATGGAAAGTAACAAAATTCTTTTTAGTGAATTTTTATTAAATCCATTGGTGGAAAAATATAAATAAATACAGCCAATAGAAAGAAATATTGTGGAAAGATGATTTGTAAAGCTAAGTCCCAATACAAAAGCAAACATTATCCAGTATCTCTCGCTTAAGATTAATGATTCTCTATCTACAGAAGTGGTACTACATGCTTTAAGAATTAAATATATGTCAGTTATGAGAAAAAAAGTATGAAGCGAATATACTTCAATTGCATTTGCTGTATCCCAAAAGGTCTTTGAAAATGCCAGGACAAGTACCGAAGCAAATGATATATTATATATAATACCATCTGAAATCTTTTTATTATTTTCCTTGAGGAGAGTACCAAAATTTTTGTCCTTTAATATGAATACCATGAGATTAAAAAACACTAGTAGCGCCGCAGAGGAAATAGCTGCACACATAAAATTTAACCTGTATACCTCATCCCCAAAAGGAAGTTTAGTGAATAAGTTTCCCAGAAGAGTAAACAGCGGATATCCGGTGGGGTGGGCTACTCCGAGCTTTGTAGCTACGGTAGCAAGCTCTCCTGAATCAATAAAAGTAACTGAAGGAGCCAATGTAAATAAATAAATAATAAATGGAATCAAAAACGATAGGGACTGATATATTAATTTATTATTAAAATGTTTATTTACCATTCACTTTTATTATGGTTATATATTTGCATGTTCAACCATTATGCATCTGTTTTCTATATAAATTAAGCCGTTGCTGACAGCAAGTTCAGAAGATTCCTGACTAATGACACCAATTTGAGTCCAAATAACTTTTGGCATTTGACTCAATTCCAGGATTTCTTTTACAATATCGTAAACATATTCTGACCTTCTGAAAATATTTACAATATCGGTCTTTTCAGGGACATCCTTTAAGCTGGCATAACAATTAATTTCATTCACCATTTTACCATTCAATTTTGGATTGACACCATAAACTTTGTAGCCGTTTCTTAAAAGATATCTTCCGATCCGGTTGCTGGGGCGGATGTGATTATCGGAAAATCCAATTATGGAAATGATTTTATTATTCTTTAAAATTTCTTCTATATTGAATTCTTTGTTCATATAAAAATAAAGGGAACAACTCCAAATGGAATTATTCCCTCAAAAATGTTTCATAAATATACTAATTCAAACAATAATTTCTATAAACACTATCCAAGAAATTCCACATTAATGTTGCCGATTCGTCCACAGTGTTTATTAACCTTCTCTGGTCTTCAAAACAATTATTTGTGTTATTCATAATTTCCATTTCATCTTTCGAATGATAAACATCGGCTTCTTCATGAACCTTAAAAAACTCGATGGCTTTATGAGAATCAATTCCGTAATATTTTTTTAATCCTTCTATTTTAGTTCTGGAAATCTCAGGCACCTGTGATTCGTAAGCATATAAGGCAGCTAATCCAAGTGTAAATTCCGGAGAACGTGTTAGCTCATACATACCATCTACTAAATCTTCTACCTCTCTTAAAGGAGCAGAACTTTTAACTTCTTCTTCGGTAAGCCCTAAACTCTCAGCAAAATTAATCCATAGTCTTGGATGATCTTCAATACCGGTTTTAAATCCTTCTTCATCGGCCAGATTTTCCAAAAGTATCTGACGGGTTTTTACATCTTCGCAATTGGAATGAACGCAACTTACAAACCTGGGGAAATGCTTAACAAAGTGATAGTATTGTTTTGCATATTCCTGAAGCTCTTCTTTAGTCAACTTTCCTTCATTCCATTTTTGATAAAATGGATGTCCCAGCAGACCTTTCTTTTCTATAGTAGAGTTGACTTCTTCAATAAACTTTTCTTTGGATAGCATAAATGAATTTAGGTTAATAAAAATGTGGATTCAAATTAATCATTATTTAAATAATTATAAATATATACTTGCAGTATTTTAATTAAATTGCTGCTTCTTCGTAATCACTTACCGGATTGCAGCTGCAAACCAGATTACGATCGCCATAAGCGCTGTCAATTCTTCCTACACTTGGCCAGAACTTATTTCCTGATACCGAAGGAATAGGAAATACTGCTTTTTCTCTTGAATAGGAATGATTCCAGTTATCTGCTGTTGCAGTTTTGGCAGTATGAGGAGCATTTTTCAGGACATTGTCTGATACATCTGATTCTCCGGTTTCAATTTCATTTATTTCTTCCCTTATGGAAATCATTGTTTCACAAAATCTGTCAAGCTCAGATTTGGCCTCACTTTCCGTTGGCTCCACCATCATAGTACCCGGAACCGGGAATGAAACTGTTGGAGCATGAAAATTGTAATCCATGAGACGCTTTGCGATATCTTCTACTTCTATTTTAGCTGTTGATTTAAACTCTCTCATATCAAAAATTAGTTCATGGGCAACCCTTCCCTTCTTACCGGAATATAATGTCTTGTAATGCCTGTTTAATTTTACCTTCAGGTAATTCGCGTTTAATATTGCTATTCTTGTTGCATCAGTTAACCCTTTTGCACCCATGAGCTTAATGTAAGCATAGGAAATTATAAGTATGCTCGGACTTCCCCACGGGGCTGAAGAAACGGCTGAAATGGAATCTTTATTTCCAAGATTCTTAACAATAGAATGTCCGGGTAAAAATTGTTTTAAATGCTCTGCTACTCCGATTGGTCCCATCCCCGGTCCGCCGCCGCCATGAGGTATGCAGAAAGTTTTATGAAGATTAAGATGACAGACATCTGCCCCGATCATCATTGGACTTGTCAAACCCACCTGGGCATTCATATTGGCGCCATCCATATAAACCTGCCCTCCATTATCATGAATAATATTACAGATCTCACGGATTGTTTCTTCATAAATTCCATGTGTCGACGGATAAGTTACCATCAATGCAGCAAGATCACTCTTGTGCTGTTCTGCTTTCTTTCTTAAATCATCAATGTTAATGTTTCCGTTAATGTCACTGTTTACCACTACTACTTTCATTCCTGCCATAACTGCACTTGCAGGATTGGTTCCGTGTGCAGATGAAGGAATTAAACATATATTACGATGATAGTCCCCTCTTTTTAAATGGTATTGTCTAATGACCATTAATCCGGCATATTCGCCCTGCGCACCTGAGTTAGGCTGTAATGAAATTGCGGGGAATCCCGTGATTTCACTTAGATCTTTTTCTAATTCTGAAATTATTTCGAGATAACCTCTTGCTTGCTCTAAAGGAACAAACGGATGCATATCGCTAAATTCTCTCCAAGATAATCCTACCATTTCACTTGTTGCATTAAGTTTCATTGTGCACGATCCTAAAGGTATCATACAGGTTGTCAGTGACAAATCTTTATTTTCAAGGGCTTTCATATAGCGAAGCATCTCGGTTTCAGAATGATGTGTGTTGAATACAGGATGTAATAAATAATCAGAATCCCTATTAAACTGTTCCGGATAAATGTTAGAATCTTTTTTGTAAATCTTATTAAAATCCAGGCTGGTTATAATCTTGTCTGATGTCTTCCCAAAAATAGAAATTATTTCTTTTACATCTTCTGTTTCTGTTACTTCGCTCAGAGAAATCCCAATTGCATTATCAAAATATCTGAAGTTTATCCCGGCTTCTTCGGCAAGGGATCTGATCTCATTAATTTTATTTTTATCTTCGCGAAATTCTATTTTCAAAGTATCAAAATAATTTACATTGGATTGTTCAAAGCCTAATTGTTTTAAAGCCGAATCTAGCATATCCGCAAGAGAATGAATTTTTTCAGCAATAGCCTTTAGCATTTGAGGTCCATGATAAACAGCATACATTCCTGCCATAATTGCCAGTAGCACCTGCGCAGTACAAATATTGCTTGTGGCTTTTTCTCTTTTGATGTGCTGTTCCCGTGTCTGTAATGCCATCCGGTATGCGCGGTTACCGTGAACATCTATCGACACCCCAATGATCCTTCCGGGTATCTGTCTTTTAAATTTATCTTTAGTTGCAAAATATGCTGCATGAGGACCGCCATAGCCAATCGGAACTCCCAGTCTTTGTGTTGATCCAACTACAGCATCAGCTCCAAATTCCCCCGGCGGTTTTAACAAGGTAAGGCTTAATATATCGGCAGCCACTATATTGTAAATGTCTTTTGAATGAGCTTCATCGAATAAATTTTTGTAATCGTAAATTTCCCCGTTTCCTGAAGGATACTGCACTAATGTTCCGAACATATCCTCCGTCAGTTCCAGATTTTTATGATTACCGATCAATACTTTTATTCCCAGTGGTGTTGCCCTTGTCTTTACAACATCGATCGTTTGAGGAAAACATTCTTCTGAAACAAAAAATGTTTTTGCATTTTTCTTTAAATTACTGCGGGCATGATAGAACATAAGCATCGCCTCTGCAGCTGCTGTTCCCTCATCCAGCAATGAAGCATTTGCCAGGTCCATCGCTGTGAGATCTATTACCACTGTTTGAAAATTCAGCAACGCCTCCAGTCTTCCCTGCGATATCTCGGCCTGATAAGGAGTATATTGAGTATACCAGCCCGGGTTTTCGAGTATATTTCGTTGAATTACCTGTGGAATGATTGTGGGATAATATCCCATTCCAATATACGATTTGAAAACAAGATTTTTACCGGCAATTGTTTTTAAATTTTGTAAAAATTTATATTCACTTACTGGCTCATCAAGATTTAGTTCTTTTTTATTTCTGATTTGAGATGGAATTGTCTCGGAAATCAATTGTTCAAGTGATGAAGCTCCGACTACTTCCAGCATTTCATTAACTTCTTTTTCATCTGGGCCGATATGCCTGTTAACAAATTTATCGGGGTTTTGCAAATTGGCCATAAGTTTATTGTATTTCTATTTGAGTTGATTAATAATGAACAATATAAAACTTATTTCCTGCAAACTAAATTCCAAATTATGTATATGAATTCAGTAGGATTCAGTATTGAATGAGATTCAGTAAGGAATCGAAAAATGGAATAGTCTATAATTATAAAAGATTCGGCAGAAAGATGGATTTGTACTGATTAAAGTCTAGTGCAGCCAATATCTAATCAGGAAAAATATTCCTGTTAACGCAATTGCAATATGAATAAATGCAATTGCCCTTGGAAATTTCTTTCCGCTCATTGTTGTTGATATCATTCCACCTCCAAAAAATAAAGCCATAACAAAGCACAAAATACTGATTACGGGAGTATCCCCTTGCTGGAATGAGGTATATGCAATCAATAAAGCAATTCCGGATAACCCCAGCGCGCCGTGTATAACTCCTACCAACATTTTAGGAGGTTTTCCGGAGAAAAGTTTTGTGAATAGGTAAATTCCAATCGAAGCTACAATGAAATAAAGTATGACACAAAATGTAAGCATGTAAATTTTTTTATCTACAAAGTAAAGAATTCAGATCCTTAAAAATATTAAATTATTATTATTTTAATTCCTGGAACTTAACATTTTAAACATAGTTTTTTTTAAACAAAAGCTCTTCATCCCAAGACGAAATAGGTTTATTTAATGACAATTAAGAATTATTTTTATAGTAATGTTAATTCAAAAACCAAAGGGTACGTATGACCTGACCCCGGAAAAAGCATCTCAAAGAACTCATTTAGAAAATATACTCCGAAAGATTTTTTCAGGATATAATTATAAAGAAATCCGCACACCTACTTTTGAGAAAACTTCTTTATTTAAAAGAGGCATTGGCGAACAAACGGATATTGTTACAAAGGAAATGTACACCATTCAGGACAGCGAGTTTACTTTAAAGCCGGAGATGACTGCGCCTGTAATAAGGGCATATCTGGAAAATAGTTTTTATAATGAGGGATCTTTACAAAAATTATTTTATATCAGCAACATGTTTCGACGGGAGCGGCCTCAAGCCGGAAGGTTCAGAGAATTTTCACAATTCGGCGCCGAGGCGATCGGGAGCGGGGATTATCTGGTAGATTCGGAAATGATTCTCCTGGCAAATACAATCGTAAAAAAATTTGGAATAAAAAACATTTTATTAAAAATTAATACAATTGGATCTTTACAGGAACGTGAAATTTATTTAAAGGAATTAAAGAAATATCTTAACGATTATTTTAATAAACTTTCTAAAGACAGTCAAATCAGATTCGAAAAAAATCCTCTTCGCATTCTTGATACTAAAGAACCGTCAGATATTGAAATTCTTCAAAATGCGCCCGTGCTTTATGAATATTTAAAAGAGGATACAACCAAATATTTTGAGAGCATTTTGTCAGTTCTAAAATCATCAAATATACATTACGAAGTTGATTATCGTCTCGTGAGGGGCTTTGACTATTATTCTTCGACTACATTTGAATTTATTTCAGATTCTCTGGGCACCCAAAATTCTTTGCTTGGCGGCGGAAGATATGATTTATTGGTGGAGCAGCTTGGAGGCAAACCGACTCCTGCAATAGGTTTTGCCGGTGGTTTCGAAAGATTATTAATGATACTTGAGTCAATTAACTATAGTTTTCCCGGGGAAGAGCAGTTGAAATTGTATATTGCGACTCTGGGTGAGGAATGCAGATTTTTTTCTTTAAATCTTTTAGAAAATTTAAGGATGCAGGGAATAAAATGTGATACGGATTTCTTAAGCCGCAGCCTTAAGTCACAAATGAAGGAAGCCAACAAGATCAATGCAGAATATGTTATGATTATTGGAAGCGAAGAGCTTAAAGAAAATTCGGCAAAACTTAAAAAAATGTCGGACGGAACAGAAATTAAAATTAACAATTTACAAAACATAAAAGAATATCTGATTAGTGAGAACCAGACAAGTTCGGCCTGATAAACTGGATTACGAATACGAGCTTTTTATTTCACGGGAACATGAGAACACCCTGGGTAAGGATTTTATCCTGTTTGATTTCCGGACTAAAAAGGTATTTGAAAATTTTGCATATGAAATGCATGTGATTCCCAAAGTCAACCTTGAGAAGAAGGAGCTGGAGTTTAATATCGAAGGATTGTCTGCTCCACGCCTTGATATTTCCAAATCAGGTTCTGCTGTATTCAAATATAAATTTATTGATTTTAAAAATGCAGAATATGATTTGAAGTTGTTTAAATATGGCAAAGCAAAAACCCTTTTCAAATTAAAGATCACACCGAAGTCAATTAAACTTACATTGAATCCCAGGAAAAAATTCATAAACGTATTTACGGAAGGAGATAATGTTTCCGAAACTATTTGAAATTGGACCAGTCCCTGTCTATAGTTATGGCTTAATGCTCGGTATTGCTTTTCTGATAGGAAGCTCACTTTTTAACCGGGAGTTGAAAAGATCCGGGATGGATGAAAATATCGGAGTAACCATTACTTTTCTTGCGCTGATTGGCGGTATTGTCGGTTCAAAAATTTTTTATATACTTGAAGATTGGAATTTTGGTACAGGAATGCCTTTATCATCATATTTTTCTAAGGATGTGCTTCTGTCCCCTTCCGGACTCACTTTTTATGGCGGATTTATACTTGCGTTAATATTAATACTTATTTATTGCAAAATAAAAAAGATATCAATATTGAAAATATTTGATTTAATGTCTCCGGGAACTGCCATAGCTTACGGTCTTGCCAGAATTGGATGTCACCTCTCGGGAGATGGAGATTACGGAATTCCGGTTACCGGTACCTTTTGGGAATTTCTGGGGTATAGTTACGCCAATGGGACGGTACCGACAAAAGAAGGCATATTTGTACACCCGACACCCATTTATGAATTCATTGCTGCGCTTCTGATATTTACCTTTTTATGGCGTTATAGAGCCAGATACAAAACCTCAGGAATTCTTTTCGCTTACTATTTAATTTTGTCAGGAGTCGAAAGGCTCCTCGTCGAAATAATAAGATTAAATCCCAGGATAGTTGCCGGTCTCAGCCAGGCGCAGATTATTTCTATAGGAATGATCCTGTTCGGAGTGGCTTTATTATTTTCCCGATTGAATGTAGAGAAAAAAATTCTAATTCAGCACAATAGTAAATTGCAGCCATCTTAGCCTTGACTTCTCTGATTCTTTACTCCAAGCCAAATTGTCTTCTTTGCGATAT
>JBBSDT010000049.1:0-13469 GCA_038240405.1 Ignavibacteria bacterium | reverse complement strand
TTAAAAGGCGTTTCAGGAGCATCGTATGCAATGCCGGGAGGAAATTTGATCAAAGGAATTTCTTTGACCGCGTGAAATTTGTATTCCCAGTTGTCTGCTGAATTACTCATCGCCACATCAAGACCTTTCTTAAGCACGTCTACATAATCACCTTCGGGATCAAGACTTGCAAGTATTACAAGTATATCATATATCGGCTGCAGTTCTTTGCAAAGAATGATCTGCATTTTTTTAGCAGAGGTTGCCGGATCGAACCCGGGATTAAAGCCGGCTTCAATTCCATTGGCAGCATTCATACACCCGCTAACTGTCATGAGTCTTTCAAACGATCCAAGATCGACTACAAGCTGTACATTATTCATATCATTCATCCAGTCCTTAGCTGCAGAATCAAAAGACAGATCAACTTTTCCGGTTACGGGATTGGAATTATTCTCATCGGTTCTTTTATATTCAACATACAATCTGAAACCGTCCACCTTTAATATATCAAATGACTTATCCGGGATTTTAAAATCGGGTATTACTTTCTTGAGACCTTCAGCAATAATCGGAGTAAGACCTGTGTTTGGAGCATTAAGTGAAATCACATCACTGATCTTAGGGAATGGACCTGATGAATTCAATAGTCTGAATGAATCCGCATAATCAGGAATTTCATGAATGAGATTAGTAATATTTGCCGGATCAACTCTCGGCTGCCGGAGCAATAATTTTTGTGTTCGGGTATTCTGAAGAAATCCAAAATGCTTTAGACCCGGAACAGCATTGTTTAACAATGAGTCAGGATCCTCAATTCTGGAAATATTATCCGACCCTGTAATCGTATAGCCATTTGTAAGAGACTTTTTCCATTTTCCAATTCTTATCAGCGGGACACCTTTGGTGTTATCTGCAGGACTCACCGTTCCTGAATCCTGATCATGCATTACAAGACTCCAGGATCCTTCTGCAGGAAGCAATACAGAACCCTTTGCTGCCGCAATAAACGTATCATTTGCAGGGACATTTACAAAAGATGCATTTACATCAACTCTTGATATTTTCATTTTCTGCACGGAACCTCCGACCATTACAAAAGTATCTACATCACCTCCAAGTGATCCTGATTGATTTTTAAGAAGCTTTGAAAAAATTCTGGAAGGAACCGGAACACCTCTGGGTTTCAGCTGTACATACGCTTTGAAACTTTTTCCAGAAATATACTTTTGCCCTGCAGGCAGTACTGCATTATCAAGCAATACATCTGCATTAAAAGTTACCGCCTGAAATACATATTCAAAAGAAGTTGCAGGTGGACTGTTTTTGGGATAAACATGTGCCTTCCTTGTAACATCATCATAAAATAAGTCACCTGCCTGAAACGGTTCAACACCCTGGAATACATCTCCGTTTACTTCCCGGATGTTTGAAATATTGTAAAGTCCTTTAACTATTCCTGGGTGAATATTAAATGGTGTAAAATTTTCTATTAAATCGACCTGTAAAGTGAAATCATACAATCCGTTGCTTTGAGGCCGCCAGCCGCTGTCATCACGATATACGATTGCAGAGTTTTCCCTGCTGATTGTAATAGTTCTGACCACTCTGATACCCCATGGATACAAAATACTAACCACCTGTATTACTTCCTTTGCAGCTCTTCCGCGCCAGACATCGAATCTCACTTCACCTACATCAGCAAATGCTGCCACAGGATTTCTCCAATCGCTGAAAATTGTGTTACCGTACCCCGAAAAATCAACACGCTCTACCGGAACTCCGTATGGTAATGATTTACCTGAAAAGACGGTGCTGAATATTGTATAAACACTGCTTCCAAGCGGAGTTGCGTCCGTTATAACATTTCCGAATAGATTAACCAGAATATTTAATTCCTGTGCGGTAAGTCCCTGAAAGGATTTCTCATTGAACTCATCCGGTGCTCCAATTGCCGTTAGCTGTAATGCTCCGTTGTACAGAGTGGATGATTTTGTAAATTTAGGTTGCGTTAGGTGAAGCTGAACAGGTTTCGATTTATCACCTCCGGGTTGATGATTTTCATTCTTCATCCCTGCATAGGAAAGAATTCCGAACGGAAGATTGAAAATCGCATTCGTAAAATTTTTTGTTGGAGAATTAAACTTATCAACAATCTTGTTCAGAACTGTCTCTGCATCAATGTTAGCTTTTTCAGGATCAGGATGATAAAACATTGTCGGCAAGCCGGTGTTGGAAAAGCCCAGATATTGTTTCGGGGGATCAATTGTAATTATGCCCGGTGGTTTGGTTGTTGTAATTATCTGTTCAGCCAGATTAATCATCGGTTCCCACGATATTCCCGGCACTGTGAAGGATGTCAATAAATTCAACGGGGTTTGCAGGTTCATGTCGCTGATATTCACGACACCTTCGCTTACATGCTCAGCAACTCCTGTCCTGAGTGAGCGGTATATTGTATCATTCCACAACATGCCAACTCCAAACAAGTCTGCCTGTGTAGATACATCAAGAAGAGCCATCCGCTCTTCGCCAATATTCCGCGCTGCCTGGTTAAATCCAATGTCATTGTTCTGGTTGACAGCAACGGGATTGAGGACTACTCCCGATAACAAATTTCCTAAAAGCCTGAAATCACATGTCATGGAGAGAGTTTTATCCTTAACGGGATCTTCAGTCCATTTCACAAAAGCCACGATATTGTTCCGGATAAATTGAACCCATTGAGTTGCTTCTTTTATTGTATTAAGATTTTGAATAATACTCATCCTTTCAAAAGAGCTGTGTGTAGAAGCATAAGGATGTGGAAGCGCCGGTATAAGAGAAAACAGTCCGTAAAGAATAGTAAGATTCGCATCATCGAAAGTATTTTCGTTTTTCAATTCACCTGCGAATAATAAAGCAGCCGGCGGAGTAGTGACCATCAGACCATTTGTAAGTGCGTATGATTGTGTATGAAGCAATTTGAATTTGTTAAATGCATTTAATTCTGTGAGCATATCCGCATCATAAATCATTACATACTGAAGAGGCACTGACATCCATTGATTGAGAAATGATTTGGAAGATGTGAGGCGGACAGGAGATTCATCTACCTGCACGGGACGGTCAATCAGAAAATTAGTATCTGCAAAAGATGTAACTCCTTCAACCCCTGCTTCATCACAGTAATAAATTACCGGCAGTTTCGTACAAAGTTTTAGGTGGCAGGTGGATCGGATATCGTTGTCATTGCTGTTAATCCACAAATTAAAATCTGTTTCGACAGTATTGATATCTGGTATTCCGTCACCAACAGTAAATTTTCCGGGTTCTGCAAGTATTACTGGAGCATTAAACAAAACCGGAGTATCTGCATCGGGAAATGGTTTCCAGTTACATTGTAAACCGTCTTTGCACACAAGCATCCATGCGCCATTCCCGGCTGCGGGTAAAGGACTATTAATATCAAGCACGGTCAGCGGCAATGCCCATCCAGCAGCAGAAGCTTTTGCTTTTCCGTTTATGAAATAAAATGTGGATTCTGTTTTGTTAATATTAAATACATTAGGAGAAGTTTTAACCGGGAGATGAACGCGGTTTATGACAGCATCGAATACAAAGTTTGCAGCGGCTGAATAAGTAAATGCCCGGTGATCTTCATACAGATTCCAGCTTCCGTCTTCAAGCGAGGTCACTTTGAATTTATTATTAAATTGAATAGAAACCATCGAAGGCAATTGCACATCCGAATCAAGTGCATCTTTTCCATAAGCAGAAGCTGCGGGGCTTGTGTGACTATTGTCCAGATCAAGATCCATATCAAAAGTAACAGTTGAATTAACAGTAATACTCTTGAAATTTAATACAGAAACTTTTTTAGAAAATTTCAGTTTCCCGCCGGCTATTTTAAGAGATGCATATTGAGTACTGCCCGCGCCGGCTGCCATCATATCTGCTCTGAACCATGCACTTCCTTTAACTACTGTAAACGAAATTGCAGATGCGGAAAGAGGGACTTTCAATGAGAGTAATGCTACAGGCTTCGGATCACCCTGACGGAATATGGAGACAAGTTCAACAAAGGTATAAAAATCAAACCAGTATAATCTCCCATCTTTAGAATAAAAGGGTCCAAGTGATTTATCCGGAACAGCACCTGCTGCCCAAGCAGGGACAGATCCCGGCACACTACCGGAAATTGCAGGTACTTCCCTTCGAAATACTTTAAATTTTGCGGCAGCTGCGGGAACTATACTTTTTTTCAGATTGATAAATTTTCCCAATAAATTCTTTTGTTGTTCACCCGGCAAAAATTCTTCTTCATTTTTCATAAGATTAACCCCTGAGAAATCTATATGAGATTGATGAAGGTTTTCAAACAACATTTTCACATTATCGGTGGAATTTTTTTCTGATTGAAGAATAGATCCTGTAAGTTTTAACAGATCTGAAGAATAATCCTGAGAGGTTACATTTGAATGAATATTTTTCATTTGCTTATGCTTAAGCTTTATTTGGCTAATTTAGAGATGAAAAATCGAAAGTTTCTGATCTTTTAGAGGAGGATCAGTTTTCGATTTTTATTATCAGAATTTTAAAAATGATTGGGGAAATTTAAGTTACTTCAAGTCTTTCTTATATTGGCTGGTCTTAATCTTTTAATGCTGTTCTATTTTATTTGAATATAGTCTTCCAAAATCAAATTAGTTGAGCAAACTTTAAAATTTGCAGATTAAAAAGATATACAATAAGTTAGTTCTATTTTATGTGGTTTTGTTTTGGTCATCGATATATGATTTCCTGAAAATATCATTATATTAGTTGTCTCAATAATCATTTAAAGTAATCATAGTTCAGATAGATTCATTCTTCCCTGATCTTGTAAACGTATAAGCCCACCAGATAAGAATAAACTGCATTGGTATTCTTATTACTGCAAGCCATAGATACCTATCCCCATCCCTCCAATAGTCGATTAACATCTGCACGTGAAGCCATAAATAAACAATCAGCATTGCAATTATAAAATATGCTGCCACCTGTCGTGTAGATTTCGGGATAAGCAATATGCCAAATAATATTTCGCAAAAGCCGCCTGCATAAATTAAAATGGTGTGAAAGGGAATATAACCCGGAAGAATAACTTCATAGAATGCAGGATTAATAAAATGATAAGCTCCTGCAAGGACATAAAAGACCGCCATTATATACAGGGATATTTTTCGGAAGTTGTATTTCAGGTTTGTGTAAGAATTTGAATCAATTAAGATTTACTTTATGGAAGAAAAATTAAGACCGGTTTATTTTTCGTAGTAAGCGATGCTGGATCCGACCCATGTTTTATCTTTGTTGAAATCAACACCCATCATTTTACCTTTGCTTAGCCTGACAAGATTGTTTGCGAGCAAGGGTTTTTCCTGCCATAAGAACAAAAGTCTGATCTCCGCTTTTGCGGGGATATCCGGTGTTTCAATCGAAGGTTCGTACTGAATTTTTTTCTGAAGTATGAAATTTGATTTATTATTTATTGAATCCAGATCATCTTTTGTAACATCATATTTAACGCCTACTCCGGCGAATGAATAAAGAGGCTTTAACACATAATTTTCAAGATCGTCGGGATATTTTTCAATTTGATCCAGGAACGAAGTATCCGGCACATATTTATTTTTCAAATATGGCAAAGAGTATTTGCTGATCTTAAAAAACCAGTTAGGATGTGCAATCCATTTTACATCCAGCTCTTCGGTAAACCTGAAATTATATTTCACGTCTTTTCTCCTGGCAAGCTCATCATGAATTACCCTGTTATAAATTCTTTCGATAGGAATTTTCTTTCCGTTATTTTCATAATACAATTTCTTTCCTTCTTTAATTACATCTGATAAGTTTACTGTCTTAATACCAAGATATTTTTCCGTACATAAGAAGTCTATATAAGTCTTTTGTTTCTCAGGTTCTATTTCAAGTAGGATTACATTTTCAGGGCTTGAATCACCGACAATTACTTCCTTAAGCTTATCTATATAAGATTCACCATTCAATCCGTTAAAATAATTGGTAAGATCATTGTCAATCTGAAAGTGTTCTTTCATTTTTTCGTTAAGCAGCTCCTGATAACAATACAGGGAGGCAAATCCTTGGAGCTCAATCAACTGCGGAATAAATTTTCCGTTTTCATCTTTACATATTGCAAAATCAATTGCCAACAAAGCAGGATTTTCATCTTCATTGGGAACCGCCAGCTGTTTTGGTAATGCACCTTTCGAATATTCTTTGAATTCTTTTGTTTGAAGAGCAGTGACAATTTCGTGGGATGCGTTTAAGAGTTCAGAAACCAATTCATGAGGGAGGAAAATTGGTGTTTCAGCAATTCTAAAGTCAATTTTCTGATCAAAGACTGAATATAAATCTTTTATCAGTGCCTGATATTTTTCTTCGGTAAATTCTGAGTTGTATTTTTCTCTGAGAAGGGGAATCATCTATATAAGGAATTTGCCATTCTCCATGACTTTTTCATCTTCAAGCCAGATGGACATATTGATTCCCACACAATCGATATGGGTAGTCGAAATCCAATCAGCGCCTGTATGCTCTGCATACGGATGTCCGAAAGCCATGTGAATGCTCGGAAGCTTTTCATCCTGCAAAATATGACCGATTACTTTTTTTAAAGCAATATTTGTACCGATAGCAAACTCACCTACACGGTTGCTGTTTTCGTCAGTCATTGTATAAGCGGTAAACTCGTCAAGCAATGCGGAATTACTGCAGGTCATATGTTTGATTCTGGAGTCAACAATGTCAATAAAAAGCGGTGTATCTTTCAGGTCTCCATATTTCTGACATAAGTAATCTCCAACAACTCCATCTACCACGAATAATCCTTCCACATTTAAAGGAGAAGTAAAAATTTCACCGCCCGGAAGATTACCCCATTTATTGACTGAAATTATTCCGCTTGTCTTAAGCCACTTTAAACTATGAGAAAATTCAGCAACTATGTCCGTTCCTCCTGTGGATTTACATTTTATATATCTTGCCTTCATAGCTTTTTCAATAAGCTTCTGGCTGAGTTCATCAATTTCTAAAAAATTTGCTCTCATTCCTTCCATCATAATCTGCTTATTGATATTCACCATATGAGCGTGGCGTATTTTGTTGGCATTAACAATTGATGTCATTTGAATTCTTGCGGTTAATTCACCGGTTTGTGCCTGTGCGCAAAAAATACTAACCTGTGATTTGGCAAGATCATCAAGAATTGGCTGCGGCATATTGGAAGTAGGCCGGGGAGTATAATCTTCAATTATCATAAGGTTATATTCGGATCCAACTTTTTTTATCTCGTGAACTAATGAAGTAGCAATTTCAAGGGTTTCGTTATCGGTTATTATCGTAATTCTTTCTTCAGGTTTAAGCCGCAAACAGTCATGTATCGCATTAGATGCCCCATCACTAAGTTCTTTATCAAAATCAACATCAGCAATAAATGAATTTTTCATTTTGTAGGTTTAGTAGTTTTAACAGTTTTAGAAGAAGGATCAACATTTGTTTTGATCTCAGGATTTAAATTAGAAGGTTTATATCCAAGTCCGATATGAGTTTCGTCAACAATAAAATCAACCAGTTTTTTATAATCTTCATTCGAACTATAAAAAGTCTGAAGCTGCCTGTCTGCTCCTGTGCCCTGCTCAATCATTCTGAATATATAATTTATTTCTTCCCGGCTCCCCAATTCATCCACAACGTCGTCTATAAATTCCAGAAGTTCTCTGGCAAGCTCGGTAAAAGGTACTTCAATCTGCTTACCGAAATCGATCAGCTTTCCGCTAATGCCATAACGCGACGCTCTCCATTTATTTTCCATCATCAAGGCACGCTCATAAATTCTGAATCCCAGATTTTGCTGAATCAGCTTATGCAACTTTACTACTACAGCCTGGATCAAAGCGGCAAGCGCTATCGTTTCATCAACTCTTAACTGAACATCGCAAATCCTGAATTCAAGAGTATTAAAGAACGGATGTGCTCTGATATCCCACCATATTTTTTTTGCGTTGTCTATACAATTTGTCTTAATAAGAAGATTAATATAATTGTCATATTCTGCCAGACTTATAAAAAAATCGGGTATTCCAGTTCTCGGAAATTTATCAAAAACCTTCACCCTGTAAGATTTGAATCCGGTATCTCTTCCGAGCCAGAATGGAGAATTAGTTGAAAGTGCAAAAATATGGGGTAAGAAATATCTTGCTGCATTCATAATATGTATGCCTATTTCCCTGTTAGCTATACCGACGTGAACATGCATTCCAAAAATCAAATTTGCTCTCGCTGCTTCCTGCATTTCATTTACAATCTCCACATATCTTGGCTGATCTGTGATAGCCTGGTCTTTCCAATGTGAAAAGGGATGCGTGCCTGCCGCGGCAATCCGCAAGCCATGCTGGTCGGCAAGCATTGCAAGCGATGTTCTCAAATTTGTAACTTCTTTTCTTGCTTCTTGAATATTATTGCAGATGTCAGTTCCGGTTTCAATTACTGAGGCATGCATTTCAGGTTTGAAGTTTTCCTTTAATAACAGTTTGCCAGCTTCGAATATTGTCTGGATATGTGATTGCAGTTCCCTTGAAACGGGATCTATAATCATAAATTCCTCTTCGATTCCTAAAGTATATTTCTCTTCATTGCTCATAGTAACAAAAGGTTAACTTTTATTTGGATTTTTCTTTTTTAGCTTTAAGTTTTACGGATTTAGATTTTTTTTTTACGGCATTTCCATTTGACAGCGATTGATCATTTGCAAATGATCTCACAAAGTTCCCCCAGGTCAGATTGTTTATACCTTCTTTATGATCTTTCGCCCTGCGAATAGCCATATCAGCAGCGGCATCAACCACCCAGTCAAAATTTTCCTGACCAACGGAATTCACGTCTGCATCCGGTGCAGGATTGCAAAAATCAATAGCATAAGGAATTCCATCGCGTATTGCAAACTCAACAGTATTGAAATCATATCCCAGAGCATTGTTCAATCTTAAGACATAATCTTTAACCAAATCAAGTAATTTTTGTTCAGCTGGACCTGCATTGGAAACATACCGTAAGTGATGTGGATTTCTTGGTTCATATGGCATGATTAAAACATCCCGCCTGTCAATACAATAGCATCTGAAATACAAATCAAACTTTATTTCCTCCTGGAGCATCATAACGAGCTGCGCGGTTTCATTGTACTTGGCAAAAAAATCAGCAGGATCTTCTACTTTATAAACACTTTTCCATCCTCCTCCGGAAAACGGCTTGAAGTAGGCTGGAAAACCGGTATAATTAAAGATTCCTTCCCAAGCCAAAGGAAAAGCCAGATTTCTGAATGAACCTTCATTTGTATCAGGTGGATTTTGATTAGAAGGCAGTAAAACTGTTTTCGGAACAGGCACACCAACTTTTGTTGCTAATGCATTATTAAAAAACTTGTCGTCAGCTGCCCACCAGAATGGATTATTTATTACCGCCGTACCGGTAATTGCCGCATTTTTCAAAAAACCTCTGTAGAAAGGAACATCCTGAGATATTCTGTCGATTATTACGTCATATCCGCATGATTCACCCTGTACAACTTTGTCAATTGAAACAAATTCAGCAATTATACCTTCTTCATTCTTTTCATTCACCCTTTCCACAAATGCCTGCGGAAAAGTGTTTTCCTGTCCAAATAAAATTCCTATTTTTTTCATTAAAATTATTTATCTCCTTAGTTATTAGTTTTAATTTATAAAAGTGAGGTCTTCAATTAACCAAAACGTGAATTATCATTAAAAAAAGTAATTCTTTTTGCGTGTGGTTGATAGGAGCGTAAATTAGTAAATTTTTAGATAAAATTATATGAAGAATTTGATAAGACTTATTTCTTAATAAGCTCTGACTAGCAGGAATTTGACAAAAATATTTTTTAAATTTAAGTTACTGATTGGATCCCGGCTCGCCTCGCTGAGCTCGACGAAGCGGGCCAAAAGATTACGGGGATGACAGATTTGTGGATTCTTCAACTCCCCTGGTTACCAATCTCCTGATTGATAATATTGGTTCAGAATAAGATCGCCGCAATGACAAACTCTTTTTTATAATTTAGAATTTAGAATTTGAAATTTAATTAAGTTGATTATTGGATGACTAATCAAGTAATCCGTTAATCCTTTAATCCTGGTTCAGAATGTTTCCTGATTGGTTCCGCGAGTCCTAATTATAGGATAATTTGAAGGGAATTTTAACCGCAAAAACTATATTTCTGCCCATATTATTACCGTAAAAAGTTCTTCCATTATAAGTAGCATTTAGTAATTTGATCCTTGACATAAAATCGGTATAAACTTTATCTAACATGTTATTGCAGCTTATTGTAATGTTTAACAACTGTTTTTCGAATTTTAAATCACATCCAAAACCCGCGTTAAGTAATGTATATGCCGGAACACCTTTTTCATTTTCACCCAGCCTGGTCTTAGCAAGTGCGGTGTAAGTAGAAAGCTCTAAGTAAGGACTGTAAAATATTTTCCAGTTATCAAATTCAAAATGAAAAGCGGATGTTATCTTATCGGCTGGTATTAAAGGAAGGTTTACGCCATCGGTTCTTTTTGCAATTACAGTTGAATAATTTGCTCTGATGCTAAACCAATTCGAAGGTTTAATATTCAAGTCTGCTTCCATTCCTTTTAATGTTGCATCTGACTGAAAATATCTGAAGACCGGATAGCCTCTTAAAGAGTCTGCGGTCTGTCCGAGATAAATGTAATTGTTTATGTTATTTCTATATGCAGTTAATTCGAATAAGATGTGTTTATTCTGAAATAATAAATCGGCATCAACATCCAGACTTTGCTCACTCTTAAAATTACCATTTCCTATTTCATACTGAAAAACACCTTCATGCAGTCCGTTAGATGTAAGCTCTGCAAGGTTAGGTGCGCGGAATCCTGTTGAAAAATTTGCTTTCAATAAAAGTTTACTGAAAAGTTTATAAGTAGTCCCGGCAGATCCGTTCACAGACCTGTATTGAGGATTAATTGAAGGAAAATAATTTATCGAATCTTTAGTACCGAATTCCTTAGTCTTTACGGAAAACAAATCAAACCGGGCGCCTCCTTCAAAAGTTAATTTATCTTTATGATGGTTTAACAGTGCAGTTACTGAATATGAACGGACATCAGCATCCGGTATTAATCGCCTTTGACCATCATTAATGTTAGATTGTATAAATTCCTGAGTTCCAAATGTCACTTCAGTGTTTTTATTTATTGTATATGTCCAACTTGCATCAAAGGAACCAGTATTTAATGTCATATCAAGGCTGCCAAACTGCAGGCTGTCCGGGAGGAATCTGTCATCATTGCCTTCCTGTTCTCTTCTATTATTGTATATATAACCGAGATTTATTTTAAATTTTGATTTCTCTTTAATAAACGTATTCTGAAATGTCAGATTATGGACTCTGAGTAAATGATGAGGACCGTTAAAGCTCCGGTCAAAGCGGGTTTCGGCATGGGCAATTTCCCTCTCAAATTCTCTTCCTTCTAAAATTCCATAGGTATAACTCGTGAAGCTGTAATTAAGTCTGCCGGCCCAAATCCCTTTAAGATAACCTCCGCTGGTTTTTATCGTGTAACCACCGAATTTTGTTTGTGGAATTCTGTCACCATTGCCGTCAAGATAATCCGCATGAGTTTCGCCTCCAAATCTTAAAAGCCAATTAAAGTTATTTTTTGCACCTTTAAAACCAATATCACTCAAAATTCCAAGTGTGTTTGTATAAAACTTTAAATTTAAGTCAGCTATCTCGCTTCCAATAGGAGCCGGATGCTCATCAGTTATACTGACAACTCCACCTATTGCCTCCGGTCCGAATAGAAGACTTCTCGGTCCCTTTATTACTTCAACGTTGTCAATTCCATCGCTGCTCATTACAAGTCCGTGTTCATCCTGCCATTGCTGGTTATCGAATCTTATCCCGTTTACCATTATACCAATCCTGTTGCCATATAATCCCCGTATGACAGGTTTCGATACGCCTGTTCCGGTGGAGAGCTGCCAGACCCCGGGAATTTTTGTCACTGCTTCAGAAATATTCATTGAACCAATTCGCATTAGCTCTTTGGAAGTGATCTTTTCAGTCTGGTAGGATTTTTCAATTGTTGAATCTGTAACTACAATTTCTTCAGTGGATATTTCAATGGGAATGAGTTTTATTACAAGGGGATCAGTTATTTTATCAGTTTCAATAGTTAGATTATAAGTTATATATCCTAACGATGAAAACTGGAATTGTAAAATACCATTCGGCAGGTCTGTAATCCTGAAGTTCCCGTTAATATCACTGGAAACTACTTTTTGTATATCACTAATATAAATAGAAACACTCCGCAATTTTTTATTTGTAACCGCGTCCTGAACGCTGCCTTTTATAACTGTTTGCGTATATGCAGGAATACATAAAACAAAAAACAATGCTGTTAACAGCAATAATTTCATTATTAAAGAATAGAATTAAAAGGGGAACTGGATGAGGCTCCCCTTTTTAAATTAAATTTATTTTTTCATCATAGTTCTTCTGGGAGTACCAAAATAGAATGAAATACCAGCGTATCCGTTTATAGAAGTAAGAGTTTTATTAGGCGACGTTGTACCATCATCAAGAACGTGTTCTTTATCTCCGAGATCAATTTCATTAGATCCGATTTCAGATATTAATACTAAACTTTTAAAATTAGATAATTACGGGAGGACCTCTATCATAGATAGAGTTCTTGCAGATACTTTCTAAGGGGTATGAATTGTCAGGTGAAATCTCAAATAAAAGCGGTCTGTCAAAATCTGCTAATAAATCAGCTGAAAGAATAATATTTGAAAAGCTTTCTTCAAAAATTGCTAAAACAACTCCAATCTCATCTTTTTCAGCAGCCATTTCAGAGCCGAGATCTATTGCAACAATAATAAAAGCGGCAACAAAGAGAGCCAACAAAAAATTATTTGAAAAAGGACTATCCTTTAATATGACAGTTAATTTTTTTATTTGTTTTATTAATGGTTAATTTCTTATGGTAACTTAAAAAGTGCTATATTTCTATTTAAAACAAAATAATATTTCCGCTAATCAAAACAAATGGAATATAACTTTGGAATGGGGTGATAAGCTATAACTGCCTTGAGATCGCCTGGATGACAGGACCGGATGATTGAACCCGTTCAAATGATTGTGGGATGACGGAGAAGTTGATTGGATCCCCGCTCGCCGACCTCGACGAAGCGGGCTCAAAAGATTGCTAGGATAACAGACCAGAGAGACGATTTTTAGAAAGATATATTTTTAAAATACTTGATATTATTTTTAAATGGATATATATTTGAACCATTCAAATGAACAAGCTAAAATTACATCTAAAACTTTTATTTTTAATACTTTTCCTTTCGGGAGCAGTATATGCAGCCGTAACCTTACAGTTTTTTGTTGC